>JAGQXH010000580.1 GCA_020436695.1 Lewinella sp.
CCACTGTAGCGGATCTTCCGTTTCTTCGGCTCGAATTTCCTGAAAAAAGTCCGTTTCCTTACCCTCCAATGCGGTTCCTAGTGCTTCCAGATACCAGCGATCCTGACCGTCAAAACCGGCGTATAGTTTATGGAGAATAGCTCCGGATTGTTCCATTGGAGTATCCCGCAAAGAAACGGTCACCGCCCGGCGTACCGCCGGTGAAGGATCATCGGCCGATATACCGGCAAAGGTCAGTAACTGATCTGGCGATTGCTGTACGAGCGCCCGGTAGGCGGTCACCCGCAGGCGGGGATCGGGTTCTTTGTGCAGTAACTTTTCTACGACTTCCCGTCCTTCGGTACCCAACTGTGTGAGCAGCCAAATGGCCCGGGCCCGATGGAACGGATTATCCGCTCGGAGTAATTTTTTGACCGCAGGTAGTGCTTTCTCCGGTTGCGCTCTCAACTTCTCAAACCCCAGGTACCTTACGTTGACGGCCGGACTGCACAGGGCTGCGATCTGCCCTTCGATCGTACTGAGATCAAGCTTAGGTATTTCCAGCTTGCGGTCAGCAGGAGCGATGCGGTAGATCCTGCCGTAAGCTGCCGTATCATGCATTTGGTGCCCGCCAACCACCGGATCGTACCAATCGGCAATGTAAAAAGCACCGTCGGGGCCGACCACCATATCACTGGGGCGAAACCATTTGCGATGATCGGTGGAGGTTTCATGCCAGATGTATCCCTCGGTAGATTCGGGAACAGAAGTAATGAGATCTTTCCGGTTCAGTGCAAATCCGGCACCCTGCATGCCGGGCTGGTAGGCAAAGATCGTATTCCGTCCTGCGTCTACATTGAGGAACATACCGCGGTACTGATCTCCGAAAGCATCACCTTCGTACACCAGCACGCCCGTAGGCGAACCGGCCCCGGTATTATCTCCGGCGGGAATAACCCCGGGGTCATCCTGATGCCAGTGAGCTTCAAAGGTAGTCTGACCCGGCCTCCGGTCACCGGCCCAGAAACGGGTGCCGTCGGCGCTAAAATAGCCGGCATTACCCCCGTACATCAGCCAGGTGGAACGGCAGGTCTCCACCTGATCATCATTATCATTTTGCCACAGGTCGCCGTAGGAATCGACGGCCAGCTCATAGGCATTCCGAAAGTTGTGGGCGAGTACTTCCAGTCCGGTGCCGTCCGGCCGGATGCGCAGGGCCAGTCCGCCAACCCAGAGGCGACCGTCATCACTTATCCGGTTGCCGCTGTTTTCCCGGTTGTAGGGCGTACCGCCGGTGTAAAGACTGCCGGAACGGAGCGTCCAGCCGGACTTGTCCGTAACGGTATGCGGTCCGGCATTGCCGGTATTGAAATACCAGTTGCCGTCCGGCCCGGCTACCACGGCGTGCAAACTATGGTCGTGATCAAAACCGCCGAAGCCGGTTAGGAAGATCTCTTTTTTATCGGGCCGGTCATCGCCGTCCTCGTCGGTATACACAATGAGATTGGGTGCACAGGAAACCAGTACTTTATTGCCGATCACGGCGATGCCCAGCGGCGCGACCAGATCTTTATCCTGGACAAAAACCTTGGAGTTATCCGCTTTGCCGTCACCATCGGTGTCTTCCAGGATCATCACCCGGTCACCAGCATCGAAATGAGTGAATTTGCCGGGCTTATTATTAAAATCACGGTAGTTGACGGCTTCGGTTACCCATATCCTGCCGCGATGATCCACGTCCATATTGGTCGGATTGTACAATTGCGGCGACTCTGCCCACAGGGTAGAAGACCAGCCTTCCGGCAGATAGAACAGGCTGTCGAAATGAACTTCAAAGTCGAGTTCGGCGGCGGGAGAAACGGCCAGACGGGGATCCTTTTGCGTGCAAGCCGATAATAAGCAAAACAGGCTTAGGATAGTTACTAGGTTTTTCATTTTGATGGTAGTTGGCAGGGTGTTGGTCGTTTTGTGCTAACAAGATAACATAAGCCTTTAAATTTCAGGATAGTGGATGCCGGAAAGATGGAGAGAAAGAGGCAGCCGATTTAATTGAATCGCTTTTGCATCTCAGCTAAAGCCATAAAAAGTTCTAATAGGTCGACAGAAACGGGATGAAGGTGCTAAAAAGGATAATTACCGTAGGAAATTTTGGAACTTGTGCTGAACGACGTTTCTTACTTATTGCTTTTGGTACGGTGCGCCGTCCATTTCGCTTTTTAGCGTTAAGTTTATGCACTTTCCATCATGACTGATGACTATCGACTTACGACTGAACAACTGAACAACTTAACCCAAAACAATCAGATAATATGATCAAAAGGATTGCCTACTTGCTGGTGCTACTCAGCCTGTTTGCCTGTAAAAACGGTCAGGAAGAAGCGGCACTGGACTTCAATATCGACTATCAGAAATTTGAACTGGAAAACGGGCTGGATGTCATCTTCCACATCGACCGATCCGATCCGGTGGTAGCAGTGGCATTGACGGCCCATGTAGGCTCAGCCCGCGAAGTGGAAGGCCGTACCGGTTTTGCCCACCTTTTCGAACACCTGCTTTTCCTGGAGTCCGAGAACCTGGGTAAGGGTGGCCTCGACAAAATGAGTGCCCGCATCGGCGGCTCCGGGGCTAATGGTTCCACTTCCCGCGACCGGACCAATTACTTTCAGACCGTGCCTAAAGACGCCCTGGAGAAAATGATCTGGGCGGAAGCCGACAAACTCGGCTGGTTTATCAATACCGTTACCGAGCCTGTGCTGGCCAAAGAAAAGCAGGTAGTGAAAAATGAAAAGCGGCAGGGAGTGGATAACCGTCCATACGGACATACCAGCTATGTGATCGACAAAAATATGTACCCGGAAGATCATCCCTACAACTGGCAGGTGATCGGTTCGCTGGAAGATCTGCAAAACGCCACGCTGGAAGATGTGCGCACTTTTTTTAAGCGCTGGTACGTCCCCAACAATACAACGCTGGTCGTATCCGGTGATTTTGATGAAGAACAAGCTAAGGCCTGGGTCAAAAAATACTTTGATGAGATCCCCCGGGGAGAAGCCATTGAGCCGCTGCCTAAACGGCCGGGCCGGGTAGAAGCCATAACCAAACTATATCACGAAGATAATTTTGCCAGGCTTCCGGCGCTCACCCTGGCATGGCCTACGGTGGAGTTGTATCATCCGGATTCATACCCCTTAACTATTCTGGCGCAATATCTATCTCAGGGCAAAAGTGCGCCGCTCTACAAAGTATTGGTGGAGGATGAGCAGTTGACTTCCGATGTGAGCATGTTCAATTGGAGTTCCGAACTGGCCGGGCAGGCCCATCTTCAGGTACGCGCCTTTGAAGATAAAGATCTCGATGAAGTCCTGGCAGCTATTGAAAAGGCATTTGTTCAATTTGAAACGGAGGGCATCCCCGAAAAAGATCTGGAACGCATCAAGGCGGGTGAAGAAACCCAGTTCTATAACGGCTTATCCAGTGTATTGGGTAAAGGCTTCCAACTGGCGCAGTATAATATTTTTAGCGGCGATCCCGGATTTATCAATAAGGATATCCAAAACACCCTGAACGTGACCACAGCAGACGTCATGCGGGTGTATGGGCAATATATCAAAGGTAAAAATTACGTGGCCACCAGTTTTGTACCGAAAGGCAACCTGGCACAGGCACTGGAGGGTTCTACTAAGGCGGAAGTGGTGGAAGAACCCATTGTTCAGGGTGCAGAAGAGACTTTTGATGCTTCGATAGCCGCTGATTATGAACCTACGCCTTCGACCTTCGACCGGAGTCAGGAACCGCCTTACGGTGAAGCACCGGAAGTGATGGTGCCGCAAGTTTGGGAAAGCGAACTTGCCAATGGATTAAAGATCTACGGTATCGAAAATAAGGAGGTACCGCTGGTCCGGTTTAATATGGTCATCGACGGAGGGCAGTTACTGGAGCATGTGGATAAAGTAGGGGTAGCCAATCTCCTGGCCGGCATGCTGACCAAGGGCACCCAAAACAAAACGCCGCAGGAACTGGAAGAGGCGATCGATCAGTTAGGTGCATCCATCAATGTGCGCGCTAATAAGGAAAATATCACCATCAGCGGTAATACACTGTCCAGAAACTATGACCAGACAATCGATCTGCTGGAAGAAATACTGCTGGAACCGCGCTGGGATCAGGAGGAATTCGAGCTGGAGGTACAAAGCGTGATCAGCCAGTTGCAACAGCAGGAAGCGAGCCCTAATGCACTTGCTGCAAACGCCTACAATCAACTGATCTACGGCGAAAATAATATCCGCTCCCAAAACATTCTGGGTACGATCGCTTCAATCCAGTCGATCACCATGGACGACCTCCGGAATTATTATGCCAATTATTTCTCTCCCTCGGTCACCAGGATGCACGTAGTAGGAGATATGGATCAGGCCTCAGTGATCGCTTCATTGAAGGATATCGAGAGTGGATGGGAGCGTAAAACGGTCACTATCCCCGATGCTCCCATACCTCAGGTTCCGGAATCTTCGACGGTGTATTTTTATGATGTGCCCAACGCCAAACAATCGGTCCTGCAGATCGGTTACCCGGCTCTGGCCGCTACCGATCCGGCTTATTACGAAGCGACGGTGATGAACTACATCCTGGGTGGCGGTGGTTTCGCCTCTCAATTGACTCAGGAATTACGGGAAGGCAAAGGTTATACTTACGGCATCCGTTCGAATTTCGCGGGATCAACTGCGGTGGGGCCGTTTACGATCTCCAGCGGTGTGCGCAGTAATGTGACCCTGGAATCGCTGGAACTGATCAAAGAGATCCTCGAAAACTACGGGCCTGCCTATACGGAAAAAGATCTGGAAACCACTAAAGGCTTCCTCATCAAGAGCAATGCACGGGCTTTTGAAACCGCGCAGGCCAAGCTGGATATGCTGGAAAACATTAGTGCTTATGGCTGGGATTATGACTACGTCAAGCAACGGGAAAACACCGTGAAAGGAATGACCGTCGACCGGATCAGGGAACTGTCTGATAAATACCTGGACCCGGATAAGATGATCTGGCTGGTAGTAGGCGACGGCAAGACACAGCTTGACCGGATGAAGGAGCTGGGTTTCGGCGAGCCGGTACTCCTGAATGAAAAGGAGGCGCTAATGAATTAGGAGGCAGGTTACGGTGGAAGTCGCGCCTTATTTTTCCTTTGACATTGAAGGAGGCGGCGTACCTACTCCCCAATCCATATTTGGTGTCGGCCCCAATTGAAATTGCAGCGTGCCCCCTTGCATCAGGATATCCCGATACACCCAATTGTTTTCGATCGGCTCTCCATTCCAGCTGACAGACTGAACATACAGATGATCCGGCTGCTGGTTGACGGTTTCAATGATCAGTTCTTTTCCCGGATAATAATCCTGATCCAATTGGATCTTTATTTTATCAAACAGGGGACTGCCAAACTGGAAAGACGGCCGAGCGGACGCATGCCCCTGCACATCAAACAAGCCCATGGCCGCCATCACGTACCAGGCCCCCAATTGCCCCTGATCTTCATCCTGGCCGACGCCGTAGCCGTGTAAAGCTTCTGTGCCGTAGAATTCGTTACAGATCGTACGCACCCACTGCTGGGTCAGCCAGGGTTGTCCCGAATAATTGAACAGCCAGGCGTTG
>JAGQXH010000581.1 GCA_020436695.1 Lewinella sp.
CCGACTATTTTTTTGTAAAAACGCTGCTGTTTGCCCGCAATAACCTCAACGATCAGGAATACCGGCTGTTCCAGCGCCTGTTTAATATCCTGAATGCTTCCTTTCCCAAACCGCAGTTGCTGGTGTATCTGCATCGTTCGGTCGACAACCTGCTGGCCAACATTCGCAAGAGAGGAAGGGTTTATGAGAAAGATATTTCACCGGACTATCTGCTGAGTATTCAAAACGCCTATTTCGATTACTTCAAAGCCAACCCGGATCTGCCGATCCTGGTTGTAGATGCGGAAGATGCCGACTGGCTGGAACATCCGGAACAGTATGAGCGTTTGTTAGATATGATCAGCAGGTCGTACCAGCCTGGGCTACACCGGGAAAAGTTGATTTTATAGGGAAAAAAGTGATATTTTTGAATAGAATGATAACTTTCATTTACAATGACGGTAAAAAGTGAGAATATCCATAAAATTATTGCTTTGTATGACCAACTGTCATACGAAGAGCAGATCGTTTTGATCAAACAGCTCTTGAGCGATCTTAAAAGGTCGGAGTCCACCTCAACAAATAACATCCTGAATATTGCAGGTAAGGGTAAAGGCATCTACGGTAATGTAGAAGAGTATCTGTCAAATGAGAGAAATTGGGATTAATGCAAAAATTCACGGGGAAGCTCATTTATCTGGATACAGCACCTTTGATCTATTTCATTGAAGCTCATTCAAAATATGCCATTCCGCTAGAGCCAATATTCGAAGCTAACCAAAAAGGTGAATTTACTTTTATTACTTCCACGCTCACAATTACTGAAGTAGCATCCGGTCCCCTCAAAAAAGGACGAAAAGATCTGGCTGATCTCTTCGTCAATACCTTATTGAATGCTATGCACTTCCAGTTAATTGATTTCAATGCAGATATTGCCATTGAAGCCGCTTCCATTAGATCTGAATTGAATCTTAAAACACCCGATGCCATCCATCTTGCAACTGCAGTTATCGGTGGCGCCGAATTCTTTTTTACTAATGATCGTGACTTCAGTAGAAATGAAAAAATATCGGTGATAACTGTAGATCAAATAATATCATCCAGTTTTTAACTATGAGGATCAACATACCCGAAACCGATCAGGAACGCATCGTCATTATCGGCGGCGGCTTTGCCGGTTTTAATCTGGCCCGCAAACTGGCCAGATCGCCCTATCAGATCGTGCTGATCGACCGGAATAACTTTCACCAGTTCCAGCCGCTCTTCTACCAGGTAGCCATGGCGGGCCTGGAGCCCAGTTCCATTCTTTTTCCCCTACGCAAGAGTTTTCATCGCTACAACAATGTGTATATCCGGGTAGCAGAGGTAGAAAACATTGATCTGGAAAAACGACACCTGAAAACTTCTCTGGGCGTCTGTAATTTTGATCATCTGGTGATCGCTACGGGAGCCGATACCAATTTTTTCGGCAACGAAAAGATCGCAGAACGGGCCTTCCCCATGAAATCGGTTTCCGATGCACTATATCTACGCAATACGATCCTTAACGATTATGAAATTGCCCTATCTACCCGGGATTATGACGCCCGTCAAGGACTGATCGATATCGTGATCGTCGGTGGCGGTCCAACCGGGGTGGAAGTAGCCGGAGCCCTGGCGGAAATGCGCAAGAACGTTTTACCGAAGGACTATCCTGAACTGGATTGCAGTGAGATTGACATCTACCTGATCCAAAGCCCTCCACAACTGCTCAAGGGGATGTCGGAAGAAGCTTCCGCAAAAGCCCTTGAATTTCTGACTGGGCTGGGTGTAAAAGTGATCCTGAACAACCGCGTGGTGGATTTTGACGGAGAGTTCGTCCATATGAAAGACGGCACCAAAATACAGAGTCGCAAGGTCATCTGGGCGGCCGGAGTGACCGGAAGTCTGGTGCCGGGGATGCCGGAGACTTCCATTGCGAGAGGCAACCGACTTAAGGTCGACCGTTTTTGCCAGGTGGAAGGCGTAGACAGGATCTATGCCATCGGAGATATTGCCTACATGGAAGAGGAAGTATATCCGGAAGGCCATCCGCAGGTGGCACAGGTAGCGATACAACAGGCCAAACTGTTGGCCGAAAATCTCAAGAATAAGGCCGCCGGTAAAGCACTCCTCCCCTTCAGTTACCATGATCTGGGTAGTATGGCCACAATAGGACGTCGGCTGGCGGTAGTAGATCTTCCGAAGTGGAAGTTCCAGGGCACCTTTGCCTGGTTCGTCTGGCTGTTCGTACACCTCTTTTCCATTATCGGTTCCCGCAACCGGCTCATTGTATTCATCAACTGGGTCTGGAATTATGCGTTTTACGATCAAACCCTACGCCTGATCATTCGGACGAAAGCGCCCTGGAAGAAACGGAATGTAGAGAGTTAGGGTTAATATCGTCAACTTAAGCCCACGCGCGCCCTTCTTTTCCCCAAAGGGAGGCTCTTCCACGCAGGAATCCTGCGCTTCATAGAAATGTCCAGAAGAATGATACCAAGCGCCAAACAAAATTACCAGGTAAACATAGCCTCCATCGCTCTGTTCCACGTTTTCCATTCATAATGGGGCCCAATGTAATGATCAGCCAAACCAAGACTGTAATAAACCAGCAGGATCCAGATGGTAAAGAACAGTATTTTGGGCAACGTGGCTTTTCGTTCCAGTATCCACTGCACCACCCAGGCCAGCGGGAATGCCAATAACGCGTAGAACTCAATGAAGGCCCGGTGACCAAAAGCCCCTCCGAAATACCAACTGCTCCAACTGGAAAAAGCATACCAGGCCAACAGCCAGATCACAAAGATGAGACGCAAATTAGCTACCCGCCGGAATACGCCCACCAACAGTCCGGTAATGGCGATACCCATCAACGGGCTGAACAACAGCCAGCCATTCTTGATGGAAAACAGTACCGGAAATAATTTGGGCTCCTTCCAGTACCAGAAGCCTTCGTTGCGATAGGAATAGAAAATATGAGAGCCGGTCATATAGTGCCAGTAGATCATCTGGGGTACAAAAGCCAGAAAACCCAGTAATGGGAACAGCAATAAATGACCGATCCTCTTTTTGAAAAAATGATATCGCTCCAAAAGATCGAATGAACCAGCGGGAGTATATGCCAGAAAATATAGTGCCATTATGATATTGGTGGGGCGCATCAAAACGATCCAGCCCAAAGTCAGAGCCAACAAAAGTGTTTCTTTCCAGTTGCCTCCCTTCCGGTAATACCGGTGCGTGAGCCAGATGAACAGGTTGAATAAAAAGAAGGAGTACACGTGTGCCATGCCGGGAGCTCTGGTGGCGTAGTGCAGTAGATTAGTGCCCAGCCAAATAGACATCGCTACTATATCGGCGGTACTAGCCGAAAAATGAACGCTTAAATTGCGCCTGAGCAGGATAAGCCCAACGAAGCCGTAAAATATTCCGGCAAAGATCATTCCATAGCTATAGGGCTCGCTGTAGCCATCCGCCGGATATTTTTCCGAAATGGAAGCAATGGTGTGTGCTGCCAGAAAAAAAGGCATTTCCAACACCGCAACAGCACAGGTATATTTATCGAAGATCTTGTTGGTCTGTTCGTATGGCCGGAACTGGCCCGTATTGGTCCGGATGGGATAATCCGCAAAACCATCATAAATGAAAACAGCCGGCAGATACATATAATACCCTTCGGCATCCGACCAGATGATGCCGCTCAGGCCCCGGGTCTTGAAATTCAGGGCAAAGGCGAGCGTATAGACCAGGGTGCCCAGCCAAAGCAGGCCAATCAGGTATTTTGGCCACATTTGTCTGCCCGATCCTTCGTTCATTTCCACCAGGTGTTGTACTTCAAAATGCAGTAGATGGCCCGAAAGCCGTCCCGCCAGTTGATCTTCTTGCCTTCCTGGTAGGTACGGCCGTAATAGGAAATGCCCACTTCATAAATGCGAACGTTAGGCACTCTGGAAACTTTGGCAGTAACTTCCGGCTCAAAGCCGAAGCGGTTCTCTGTCAATTCTAGTCCCTTCAGGATATCGGCCCGGAATAACTTATAGCAGGTTTCCATATCCGTGAGGTTCAGATTGGTAAAGGCATTTGACAGTAGGGTCAGAAATTTATTGCCAATGGAATGCCAGAAGAATAGAATACGGTGCGGATTCCCCCCCATAAACCGAGAGCCATAAACCACATCTGCCTTTCCTTCCAGTACAGGTGCCAGCAACAACTCGTATTCCCTGGGGTCATACTCCAGATCAGCATCCTGAATGATGATCAGATCGCCGGCGGCCTCCCGGATGCCAGTGTGCAGAGCGGCACCTTTTCCCTGATTGTATTCGTGTTCGAAGTAGCTTAAGGGAAGATCCGGATGTTGCTCTCTATATTTAAAAATAGCCTCGCGAGTGCCATCCGTGGAGCAGTCATTGACCAATACGATCTCCCGCCCTAATCCATCGGGTAAAGTTACCTCACGTACCTTGTCCAGTATCTCGTGGATGGTGGCGGCTTCGTTATAGGCTGGAATGATGATGGATAGCTTCCGCTGCATGTTTTAGTTAAGTTGTCAGTCAGTCGTAAGTCATCAGTCGTAAGTCTTTAACTATGTAGTGACTTACGACCTCTGGACTAGCGACTTACGACTATTCAAATATCGGCTAAAGATAGCCAATTGAATGAATTGCCTTCCCGAAAGGAATTGCTATCGAATGACCAAACGCCCGGAAGTTTCCTTCTCCCCATTGATCAGTCGATAAAAGTAAATACCCTTCGCCAATGATCCCGTCAGTAGCAGTTGTTTAAACTCCTGTCCGGGTAAGGCTTCCCATTGCTGCTTTTTAATCCGGGCTCCGGTGGCGGAAAACAATTCAAATTGCAGCGATGGGGCCTGCACCTGATTTACTTCAATCGTAAAATGATCACTGGCCGGGTTGGGGTAAAGTTGTACCATCGGTGGAGCAGGGAAGTGCACCGGAGCCAGATTCGTATACGTATAGCTACTGTCCTGCCGGAAACGGATACGATATATATTTTTGCCTCTGATGGGCTCCGGATCGGTAAATGAGTACGTCGCCCCAGAAGCGGCATTTCCCTGCGGCACCACTGTCCCGATGTTCTCAAAATGGAAATAATCCGGGCTGCGCTGTACGGTCATTTCCTTTACTTCATGCTCAAATTCGGTAGACCAGTCGAGTAAGATTTCGGCTTCACCGGCTGTACCGATTAGCGGGTTCCTGCCTACAAAGGCCTCACCGCAATCCGGTAGTATTATCCGTTGATCGGTAGCGGCGAGTCCGGCCGCATCCCTAACGGTGAGTTCCACCCGGTAGTAATATTCCTCCTGCCCGCAACCGACCGGATTGATCACCACAAAAGATTCGACATGATGATCAACCGGCTCGGGATGGTAGTGTTCGTTGTGGTGAAAAAAGACCCGCCATTCATATTCCAGTTCATCTGCGGAGTGATCCGGATCAGTTACTTCGGCGGCTAAGCGCAGCACGGTTGTCTCTTCGGTAGGATAATGCTCTCCCGGACGAATACTGATGATCCGTGCCTGCGGCGGCGTGTTATTAAGAGAAATGACGGCGCTGGTTTCCTGGGCGGCTCCCTGCTGATCGGTAACGGAAAGGTGCACCTCAAAAGCTT
>JAGQXH010000582.1 GCA_020436695.1 Lewinella sp.
TTCCGATCTCAGCGCTGCATTGAGGGTATGATCGAAAAGGGGCGAAGTAAGCAGGGTATCCAGCTGACGGCAACAACTGGCCGTTGACCCGGCCGAGCAACTGCTCTGGATCATGTGGGAACAGGTCTTTTCAGCGGCCAGCTTTTCCACCGTATTGCAAAGCGCCATATTGACCCGCTGGTTGAATTGTTCCTCCAGGAGAGTTTGTGAATGTTGCATCCAGCGCACCTGAAAGGCGATAAGTGCCAGAATAGCCAGGGCGGAAGCCAGGATCAAAGCGGTAATCCAATTGATTTTCATGATAGCTACAGGGCTGATTGCTGCAAAATAAAGGCATTTGCCGGCGAAAGCTTCGCTGATTAACAGCTCTTTAACAAGTGGCTAACAGCTGGGATACAGGCTAAAATGCTTGCGTGAAATATATTTGCAATATAAATAACAGCATCATTGTTTAACCAAAATCTCAACCAATGTTACGTACTCTTTTAACGCTATCCTTACTTCTTGTGATGGGCTTGTCTGTAGAGTTATCCGCTCAGCAATCCTGTTGTGCCAAAATGGCTAAAACGAGCCAGTGTGCCGATAAGGCCGCTATGAGCAGTGCTACCGATGCCAAAGCAGTTGCCGTAAGCGCAGAAACGCCCGCTGCAAAACCAATGAGTTGCTCCAGTATGGCTGCTACTTCGGCCAAAGCGCAGCAGGTAAGCAATACGAACGGAAATGCAGTGAAAGCCTGTAATCCTGCCGATTGCGAACCCGCTCAGTGCAAAGATCAGGGTAAATGTGATCCGTCCAAATGCGATATGAGTAAATGCACGATGAAAGCTACCAAAGCCAGCATGACGAAGGCTGATACGGAAGATAAAGCGGAGGTGAAAAGTGCGGCTGGAGCCGGGAAATAATAAGGATTCTGTTGCCGGTTGAACCGTTGCCAGTTGCCGCCTGCTCAAATGGCTAACTGGCAACGGTTTAACCGGCAACCGACTAATACCAATCAGCGTCTCTCAAGCCTCCATACACCATCTCAATCCCCTCTTCCAATCCAATAGACGCTTCCCAGCCCGCATTACGCAGTTTACTGACATCCATCAATTTGCGGGGTGTACCATCCGGCTTGCTCAGGTCATGCTCAATCTTACCTTCGTAGCCTACGATCTTTTTCACCAGTTCTGCCAGGTCTTTGATCGGGATATCCTCTCCGGTACCGATATTAACCAGGCCGGGTTCGTTGTAGGTTTGCATCAGGTAGTAGCAGGCGTCGGCCAGATCATCTACGTGCAGGAATTCCCGGCGAGGGCTGCCCGTACCCCACATCACTACCGATGGTTTGTCCGCTTTCTTTGCCTCGTGGAATTTACGGATCAATGCCGGTAAGACGTGGCTTTTTTCCAGATCATAATTGTCGTTTGGCCCGTAGAGGTTGGTGGGCATAACAGATATGAAATTGCAGTCGTATTGCGCCCGGTAGGCATCACATAGTTCGATGCCGGAGATCTTGGCAATAGCGTAGGGCTGATTGGTTGGTTCCAGCAGACCGGTCAGCAGGTATTCCTCCTTGAGCGGTTGCGGAGCCATTTTGGGATAAATGCAGGAAGACCCCAAAAACATCAGCTTTTGCACACCGTACTTGCGGGCCGCCTCGATGATATTTGCCTCGATCATCAGGTTATCGTAGATAAAAGCACCCCGGTAGGTGTTGTTCGCGAGGATACCACCTACCTTGGCGGCAGCCAGAAAAACGTAATCCGGCTTTTCCTTCCGGAAAAACTCGTCTACTTCGGCCTGGACCCGCAGGTCGAGTTCTTTGGAGGTACGGGTAACGATATGGTCATAGCCTTCGGCCTGCAGTTTTCGGATAATGGCAGAGCCGACCATTCCGCGATGACCGGCCACATAAATTTTAGCTGTAGATTTCATGAAATGTTTTTCGGTGTCCGGTGTCTGGTACCTGGTGCCCGTGTACCGGACACCGGATACCGAATACCGTCTTATTCATATTCATTTTTTACCTCAAACCCTGCCTCTTTCAGTAACTGATCGCGGCGGAAGAGTTCGATATCGGCCGCTACCATTTCGCTGCACATCATCTGGAGGTCGTATTTGGGCTCCCAACCCAGCTGTTGCTTGGATTTGGTAGGATCGCCGATAAGCAACTCTACCTCGGTAGGGCGGAAATAACGCGGATCTACGGCTACTACTTCCCGGCCGACCTCCAACATATAGTCTGGGTTGGTGCTGGAAATAACGATCCCCACTTCATCCACTCCTTCACCCCGGAATTCCAGTTCTACGCCGATCTCGCGGAAAGACATGCGCACAAAGTCGCGTACGCAGGTAGTAACGCCCGTAGCGATCACGTAATCTTCGGGTTGATCCTGCTGGAGGATCAGCCACATGGCTTCTACGTAGTCTTTGGCGTGGCCCCAGTCGCGCTGGGCATCCAGATTGCCCAGGTAGAGTTTATCCTGTAGCCCCATGCCGATCTTGGCCACCGCGCGGGTGATCTTGCGGGTAACAAAGGTCTCACCGCGCAGCGGAGATTCGTGGTTGAAAAGAATGCCGTTACAGGCGTACATATTGTAAGCTTCCCGGTAGTTCACGGTGATCCAGTAACCGTATAGTTTGGCCACGGCATAAGGCGAACGCGGATAGAAAGGTGTCTTCTCCGATTGTGGGACTTCCTGCACCAGGCCGTAAAGCTCGGAAGTGGAAGCCTGGTAGATCTTGGTTTTACCGGTGAGGCCCAGAATGCGTACCGCTTCGAGAATGCGCAGCGTACCCACACCGTCAACATCGGCAGCGTATTCCGGAGAATCGAAACTTACCTTTACGTGCGACATAGCACCGAGGTTATAGATCTCATCCGGTTGTACTTCCTGGATGATGCGGATAATATTAGTGGAATCGGAAAGGTCTCCGTAGTGAAGTACGAATTTTAGTTCCTGTTCATGTGGATCCTGATAAAGATGATCGATCCGGGCGGTGTTGAAAAGGGAAGCACGGCGTTTGATACCGTGTACTTCATAACCTTTTTCCAGTAAAAGCTCACTTAGGTAAGCCCCGTCCTGGCCGGTAATACCGGTGATCAATGCTCTCTTCTTTGTCATGTTCATAATTTTTTTAGGGTATAATATTGTACCTGTCAATGGCAAATAATAATAAGTGATGATTGATAAATGATGAGGGATGTAGAAATCAATGAGCCAATTACTTGTCAATCATCAATTATCGCTCATCATCCATGATCATCGCAACCCCTCACTTTACGGTAATCCGTTTGATTAGGTTGCCAAATTTACAGACTTTTGTACGGGGACTCTACTGATTCCAAAGACCGGTATCCAGGTCATCCGGTTTCCAGTTCGGATCCCTTCCTACCCAGTGGAGCAGTCGGGGATCAACCTGCATGCGCATCTGATAGCCCAGACTTTCCAGTTCGATCAGGAAATTCTTCTCTTTGTTCTTGCTGACAAGTTTGCCCTTCAATCCTGTAAGCTGACCGGCAATGATCTCCACTTCATCTCCAGGGAGATATTGCGCCGGACAAACCTCGATCTCTATGGATTCTCCCACCACGCGCTGGATAATGCTGATCTCAGATTCAGGAATGGAGATCAGGTTTCTGGAGAATTGTACAAACTTCACTACATCCGGTGTTTCGAGTACCGGTACGTAATCCCTGCGAGTGATCTTGGTGAAGATGTAGCAGTTGATCAGCGGGATCTCTACTTTTTTTACTTTGCGCGTGTACCGCCGGGTAAACTCCTGAAGGGGGAGATACACTTCGATCCCTTTATCCTCCAGCCGGCGCGCCACCAGCTTTTCCCGCTTGTAGCGCGTGTACACGGCAAACCATCGGGCTTCTTGATCGTCCAGATGATTTTCGTATTGCGGCTGGCTTTGGGATCTACTCATTGCTTGTACGGATTAAGGCATCATTGGTTTTATAAACGCCAGTAGACGAAGTTGGCTTCTTTCGGATCTTCGTAGATGGCTTTCAGATCGAACAGAATGGGTTTGCCGTTCATGATCGATTTGAAGTACCCTATATCCATGGCTTTGTATTCCTTGTGATTGACCGCTACGATCACTGCGTCATAATTCAGGGAGATCTCATCCACCATGGATAATTTATACTCGTGGGCTACTTCGTTGGGAGACGCCTGTGGATCGCTGATATGAACATTGATGGAATATTGCATCAATTCTTTTACGAGATCAGCCACCTTACTATTGCGAATATCGGCAACATTTTCCTTAAATGTAACACCCAAAACCAGAACTTTAGTTTCGCCCGGATTTTTACCGCCTTGAATGAGGAACTGAACCAGCCGTTTAGCAATATAGCCTGGCATTTCATCATTGATCCGGCGGCCACTGGTAATGATCTGAGCGTTGTAGCCCAGCTGTTTGGATTTGTGTAACAGATAGTAAGGATCTACTCCGATACAGTGACCACCTACCAGCCCGGGGAAGAATTTAAGGAAATTCCATTTGGTCCCGGCAGCCTTCAACACTTCCTGCGTGTCAATACCCATGCGATCAAATATCAGCGACAGCTCGTTCATGAAAGCAATATTGAGGTCTCGCTGGGTATTTTCGATAACTTTGGCGGCCTCGGCTACTTTGATAGTGGAGGCTTCATAAATGCCCGCTTCGATGATAGCTCCGTAGGTCTGGGCAATATTTTCAAGTGCTTCTGCATCATTGCCTGAAACGATCTTGAGGATCTTCTCGATGGTGTGCTCTTTATCTCCCGGATTGATCCGCTCTGGAGAGTAACCAAGCTTGAAATCGCCTTTGGCCAGACTCAGTCCGGATTCCTTTTCCAGTATCGGCAGGCAATCTTCTTCCGTACACCCGGGGTAGACTGTGGATTCAAAAATTACGTAGTCGCCCTTTTTTAGGGCCTTGCCTACCGTTTTGGAAGCAGCCAGTACCGGGCGAAGATCAGGTGTAAGGTGTTCGTCTACAGGTGTTGGTACTGCGACGACGTGAAAGTGAGCCTTTTTCAGATCTTCGGAATTACAGGAAAAGAAAATATCCCGGTTTTCAAATGCTTCGGGCTCCAACTCTTTGGAAGGGTCTTCACCGCGTTGCATCATTTCTACGCGCCCCTGATTAATATCGAATCCGATCACGCGAAATTTTTTGGCGAATGCCAGGGCCAATGGAAGGCCCACGTAGCCCAACCCGATTACGGATATGGCACTTTTTTTGTTAATAAGAGTCTTGTACACTATTATGATTTTTTTGGGAGGGTATTATAATTGGGTGCCCTCCATGGAATTATAATTTTCGGCGAAAATACGCCAACTTATGAAATAACGAAATTAGTTTTAGCCGACAGTCGGTAGTCTTCTTCGCCATCGTCTGTGGCAGTCCGTTTACCACCCCCGTTCAATTGCCCGCTCCGCCAGCATCTGCCCGATCGACAGGGAAGCTGTTGCAGCCGGTGAAGGTGCATTGCAGAGGTTAATGATATTGTTGCTCTCCTTAACCACATAATCGTCGATGAGGTTGCCTGCCGGATCACAGGCCATTGCCCGAACGCCAGCCCGGCCCCTTATCAGATCATCACCGGTTACCTCCGGG
>JAGQXH010000583.1 GCA_020436695.1 Lewinella sp.
GTAATGCTTCCTGTTTTTTGGCATTAAGTGACGGAGCAAAAATAAATGAACCAATTTTAGATTTTTAATATTTCGCTAAGCCATTGACTAACAGAAAATGGTGTGCGAAATTTTCAAAACCTCTAGAAAAAATTGGTTCATTTATTTCCGTCAAACTACTAAGATACGCATACTCTATCCATTTTCTGTAATTTCTCTTAGACAAGATATCGTTGAGATCCTCTTTCGATGATGCCCGAAACTGATTAGGTTTGGCCGGCCGCCAGGTTTTGCACTCAACCCGGCTTACTCCCCATAATACCAGAGAAAGCATATGCTCAGGCACCTTCCATGATATTACTGAGCCCAGAAGCCAGACTTTTAATACTGTAAAACCGGACCGCATAGTCTCGTAAACCGGCAAGCAGATCAGCTCTTACAAACATCATTTTTGCCAGTTTCCGGGAGTCTTTCTGAGCACGTTCGGTACGTTGCCTTTGCCGGTTCACGTACAGTTTCAACCCGTAGGCCAGGTGTTCCTTATCTGTTCGGGAGAGTTCATCTACCAGGGTAGAAGCCGCATCCATGGCCATAGACGCTCCCACTCCGGCGGTAGGCAAAAAACCAGCGGCAGCATCACCGAGCAGAACAATATTTCCTCTGGTCCAAACTTCAGTTTCACAGTCGTGAAATTCCCAGTAGTAGGGCTCATCATCTTCCTCAAGTGCATTTAGTGCCCGATGAAGCCAGTCATATCCGGGAGCAATATGTGATCTGACATCATCGATAAAATCAGTGCGGCCCTTTTGTTTTAAAGATTCGTTGGGCCCACCGATGAATATCCCCACCCGGTCCTTAACCGGGTACAGCCCCATAAAGGAAGAAGCCCCCCAGAACTCCTTATAAACATTACCCATACTTTCGTCCATCCAGGCCACCCAACCACCCCAGCCGGTATCGTAATAACGATATTCACTGTCATTCAGGAAAAGCTTTCGGGTGGAACTGTGCAGACCGTCGGCCACGATCACCAGATCAAAAACTTCGGTTTGTCCGTTGGAAAAATGTACCCCAACACTGTTTTCCCCCAGGTCTAATTGTTCGATGGTAATGCCGTAGCGAAGCTGAGCAACATCTACTTTTTCCAGAAGCAGATCGATCAGTTCCGTCCGACTGATCCCCCGATAAGAACCGTATTGACGGTTGATAAAGTCAAGTGGGAATTTTTTAATCAGTGTACCATCCTTTTGGTGGATCTCATAGCTGTTCATTTCCACGCTGTGGTCAAAATAATTGCTCACCAGCTCCAGTTCGTTCAATACGCGCCCCCCCAGCGGTAATAATCCCAGCATGTACCCCGTGGTATTAAAGGATGACTTTTCTTCCCGTTCGATAATGACGGGCTGAAAGCCCCGCTGGCGCAATAGTGCTGCTGTCGTCAAGCCGGCAATGCCTGCTCCTACGATCAATATTCTGGTATCTTTCATGATTTGCATTTCTTTTTTGGTCTTATTTGCCCTTTAAAGACAAAGCGCTTTGATCCAGGTCACCCGTACAACCAAACCGTCACCCTACCGTTATGGCATTCTTCGGGGCTTTTACAAATGGCTTATCAAATGATTGATATTCAGCTGTGACTTCCCGTCGGTGAATTGTCGTTTCAATAAATCAAACGAGTCCATTTGCCTTTCCCCAGCCCTACAGCAAAGTGGGAAAGGCGCTCGTTGCCAAGCCAAGAAACATGAAAAGTCTGAAAGCCATATTTGCCATCTCGCTGATCTTTATTTCGCTCATTCTGATCACGGTAATTGCTACCATTCGGGCTGAAGTGATAGAAGAAGATACGGTACAGACCGGGGAAGGGGTAATAAAAGCGCTGCAAACCGGCGTTGCCAATAAGGTGAGTGCCTATTTTGCTTCCAATATCAATTTTTTCATTCCCGACAATCCTATTTACAGCGACAGCACGGATGCGGCTCAGTCTCTAGCTACCTTATTCCGGATGCATCCGGTACAGGATTTCGAGCAGGAAAGCCTCTTGCCCGGGAATGCGGCCAATATTTCCTACCTGAAAGGCACCTTGCATACGCAGAACCAGGACTTCGCGCTATATGCCACCATTTACAACGGAAAGGTAGAACAATTCGACCTCAATGCTCTGAAGAATAGGCCCGATTGAATAAGGCCAACCGGCTTTCATCTGTAAACACGTAAAAACGCACCAACATGAAAAGATCATTTGCTATCCTGACCATGCTACTGGTCAGCCTTACCGGACTATTCGGTCAGCTTTCTGAAATGACCGACTACAATGTACTGGAAACCCCTTTCCGTTTGAATGGAGTCAAACAAAATGCCTACACCTTATCCATCGATGCCGACCAGAAGCGGGCCATTGATTCGTGGGTGAGCCTGATGAACGAAAATGGCGGTGAAACTTTTGTCATAGATACCACACAGCAGCTATTCCTTACGGAAAAAGTACTGCTTCCCGTTATTAGCGATCAAAGCGTGGACGTCTTCTTTCTGCCTCGTTATGAAGGTGATAATGACGGCAGCTTTATGACCTTCTGGTTTCGCCTGCCCGACGGTTCCTTCCTCTCCAGCCGGGATGATCCGGAACGCTTTCACGCCATTTCTAAATATCTCGTAGACTTCGGGTTAAAAGTTAAGCAGGATCTTCGCCAGGAAATACACGAAGAAGCAGTAGAACGCGCCAACTGGGAATATCCAGCCACCGGTAAGAAAGGGAAGGGTTAATCTGCCCGGTGATGATTTATTATTGAGACTGGTTTTCCAACGATAGACAACTCTGTTCAATGCCCTCAAATAAAGCCATTAACAAAATCAACTCGAATGCCGATCTTTATCCCGTTATAACCACTGGAAGTAAATTGCCATGAGATCAGATCAAAAGCTCGGCCTGGTACTTTCGGGTGGCGGTCTGCGGGGTATTGCCCATATCGGCCTGATCCGCCTTTTGGAAGAACTCCACATTGAGCCCGCCTATGTTGCCGGCACCAGCGCAGGAGCCATCGTCGGTGCACTTTATGCCGCCGGATATACCGCCGAGGCCATTTTGGAGTTCTTCCTTCGGACTAAATTGCTGGACTGGAAAAAATACGCCTTCCGGAAAGCAGGCATTCTGGACCTGCAGCGATACCTACCTGTCTTAAGCGAATACCTACCCGATAACCGCTTCGATCAGCTAAAGAAAAAACTCTTCGTCACCCGCACTAACCTGGAAACTGGGGCCGGTGAGATCATCTCCAGCGGAGAGTTACATCGAAACATCCTCGCTTCGGCCGCACTACCCATCCTGTTCGCCCCCGTTGAGATCGATGATACATTATATGCGGATGGCGGCATCGTCAACAATTTTCCCGTCGAACCTCTGCTACCACATTGTTCTACCCTGATCGGCATGTATGTCAACCCCCTCGCAATGAAAAAGAAGCAGCAACTGAAACATACTCTGGCGGTGGTGGAACGAGCTTTTCACATTGGTCTGGCCAACCATTCCATGCCTAAATTTAAGTTTTGCAATCCCATGATCATCCCGGAAAAACTAAGGTTCCATTCACTGATCGATGTCAGGCACAGCAGAGATATTTTCGATATTGGGTATGCGGCGGCAATGGAACACCGGCCGGCACTGCTGCAATTACATAATCCGTGAGGTGATTTCAGAGCGACCACCTCACTCCATTCATTTAAAAATCAACCACTTAAGAGAATTCAACGGCCTTTCTATCTGCTCAGGTCCTGCCCTGGAATAGCTTCACCGATACAATTTACTTACTCACCGAACCATATTCCAGATCCAACGAAGAATTCCACGGCGCCTGTCTATTGCACCGATATTGTACCCATCATTCATCGTTGAGATGAAGTGGCGGCAAGGCTGCCTCAACTGTAAAAATGAAAACACAAAACATATTGATCATGAAAAACATTCTTTTCGCCGGCACATTTATCATTCTCCTGCTAAACGCCTGTAAGTCGGAGACCAAAGAAACTCCCAAAGATGAACTTATTACTACTCCCGAAACCGCTGAAATTATTGAAATCGATCCATTTCCCAATTATTCCAATCTCGACCTGGATGAAGCCTTCCTCGCTTTTTCCGAGGGAGATAAGGATCTGGCCGCCAGCTATATCCGAACAGCCATTTCCGATCTGCGGCAAACGGAATATCCGCCGGCCGGAGAAGGTAGTGCCCTGATGGATAAAGTAGTGTCCGACCTGGAAAAACTGGCCGAAGAAGTGGAAAGCGGCCAGGTACAAGACCGGAAGACTTTGGAAAACATATTCGCAGAAGTGGATATGAACGGAGCTATGGTCTATATGATCCTCGCTCAGGAGAACGGAAAGGATCATCCGGAGCACGCCAAAAGTGCCCTGCGAAATGCTGTTACCCGTATGGAGAAAGCGTCTTCCCGGCTGGAGGGTGAAGCTAAAACAGATCTGGATCATATCCTCAACGCAACCCGGGATTTTCTGAAAAAGGAAGACATCAAAGCCAATGACTGGGGAAACACTACCGGACACCGGATCATGGAGATCACCAACTGGAAAGGCATCTACGGCCATGAACACCAATCCTGAACATCCATTTTTTAACACCCAAGAATCAATATATCATGAAAAAGATAATTTTTCTTTCCTGGTTGATCGTCAGTATGCTGTCTTGCAGCAACCAGGATGAACAGTCAACCGACGGGATCGTGGAAGAAGATATCGTATCTACCTTACCCAATCCTTCCGATACTCAATTTTCAAAAGCGTTAACAGCTTTTTCGGAAAATGAGCTCACTCAGTCAGCCTCCTATTTGAAAGATGGTATTACCGCACTCAAAAAAGAAAGTGAACACATATCAGGGCGAAGTAAGACCAATGTCCTAAATGACATCGGTAAACTGGAAACCCTGGCACACAACCTGAATACCGGAAAACCGATCGAAGAAAGCTGGCTGCGTGAGACCATTGCCAACGCTGAACTGAACGTGGCGCACGATTATCTCATCGACACCGACATGTACATTTTGGAAGAACCGGAATTGGTGAAGACCAGGAATGCGAATAAGACCTTTAACCGACGCCTACAGGCCATTAAAAGCGAGCTGAATACCTCTTCCGGTGATGTCAAAAAAGAAGGTCAGGACTTGATTGATGGTGCCGTGGCACTACAACAGGAAATGGATGCCCTTAATCAAAGGATGAAAGACTATTCCAACAAAATGAAAATTTACCTGGATGAGCATCATCCGAACACCAGAGTACCGTACTACGAAATGGAACCGGTCTTGTAAGGATACATCACAAATTTAAAGCGTACCCGCTATGGACAAGCTACATCGTCATATTCCCCGCATCTTCCTCCTGTTGCTCATCTTTTTCCTGGCCTTTATTTACCGGCCGGAGTCAACGGATAACGGGGAAGAGAAAGAGACCGTGTTTGACGAGCAGGTCCATATAGAAGTGGACGAGCAGGCAGATATCGTTGATGCGGAAGAAGATACCGTCACTGTAGCTCCTGAACAAAGAGATGAACTCAAAAAGGGATTAGATACAGTACCGCTGGTGCAGGAAGAAAAAGTTCTGGATAAAGAGCTGTGACC
>JAGQXH010000584.1 GCA_020436695.1 Lewinella sp.
TTCAGATGGGCGCGGATAAACTTCAGGGCACGCCCCATATGATTTTCTACCGTATTCACGGACAGGCCCAGGAATTCAGCAATTTCAGCATAGGTCATGCCCTTGTCACGGCTCAATTCATAGACCTGCCGTTGTCGAGACGGCAAATTCGCAACGATAGCATTGACTTCCTGCTGCAGGTCCTTCCATTCCAATTCGGCTATCGCCGCATCTTCCGAAACCGGCATCTGAATGGAATGCAGATAATCAATGTATTTTTTTTCACTCAATTTCTTACGTAGCACACTCATTACGGTATTGTGAGTGATCGTAAACAGATAGGATTCAAAGGAGGTATGCAGTTTGATCTTTTCTCTGTTCTGCCAAACCTTTAAAAACACCTCCTGAACGATGCCCTCGGCATCCGCTCTGTCTTTCAGCAAATTAAGTGCAAATCCAAATAAGCGCGGAGCATATAGCCGGTAAATACTGTCGAAGGCAGCACTGTCACTATTCTTCAGCCTGGATACCATCAATGCCTGTTTTGTTGCTTCTGTCTTGTCCATGTTAAGCGGCTTACTGCTGAAAACACACGGAAAATGCCCAACTAAAAATAACGGAAAAAATACATCCTTTATCCATTAGACTAAAAAAAATAGTCTTCCCCTTGCATTACCTAGAAACTCTAGGTATAATTGCACTACACTAAGAACCTCTAGGCATGAATAGTTATTCTAAAGACCTGATCGCTGCCTCTACGGTGCCCATTGTACTGTCCATATTGCAGCGTGGGGATAATTACGGTTATCAGATCATTAAGGAAGTACAGGACATTTCCGGTGGGGAGTTGAACTGGAAGGAAGGCTCACTGTACCCGGTATTGTCGAAGCTGGAGCAGAACGGGTTCATTACTTCTTACAAGAAAAAAGAGAACGGCCGGACCAGAAAATATTATTCTATCAAACAGGATGGGATCAAATTTCTGGCAGCAGCTCAAACAGAGTGGTCTTCGATCAATCGGATACTGGCAAGTCTGTGGAAGGCACAACCGGGACTGAAACTTGGATAACCGGCTCGTAGCTTCTGTCAAACTTAGAAAATTTGGTACTGCAAATCTCCAAAATCCATCAAAATGCGCCATCCAGATCATTTCAACCTGCACGAAGCTATCGATGCCTACCTGCATGAAATAAACCAGAACGCTCTACTCAACCATGAAGAAAGGGCGGAGATCATTGACCACCTGTTGACGGAAACGGAAATTCTACAGGAACAAGGTTTAAGCGAACGGGCAGCATTTACCCTTGCTGCTCGTCAATTTGGACCATCAGAGCAGATCAGCCGGGAATATCAGCGGGTTAAGCCATTTTTTACCGTCGGCAAGGCTGCCATTGCCGGCTCGCTGCTGATATTTTTTACCGTATTCATTGTTAATTTAATTTACGCGCTCTCCCTGGGCATGGCGGTCATCGCCGGGCAATTTTCGCTATCTCCATCTGCAACTACATCCATAGATCTTGCCCTAAAAATTACGCTGATCATTGGTGCACTACGGTATGTTCAATGGCGCTTCAAATACCAGAGCAAATTTAAAGCCTGGGAAGCGATCATTATCCCGTTTGTTGGACTCCTATCGCCGTTTATGCTTGAATATTGTTACTCCTACAATAATAGCGCTTATCAAGATATCGTGCTCAAGGGGCTCTCCAACAATTCGATCATTCTATCGATACTAATGTTTGGCGGATTAGTCACCTGCTATCGGATGATCTATCAATGGAGGCGCTTCGGAAGAAAGATACTTTCGGGCTCCGCGTCCGATACAAAAGTCAGGACCGGGATCTTCGTCATGCTTTTTTTATTTCTGGCCATTTTCAGCCTTACCCACATAATTACCAGCTTTTCGATCTGGCTAGCCACTTTCAATATTTTTAAACTAAGCTGGATAAAGCTGTTCGACTTTGGGCTCAAATTGATATTTCTGGGAGGTGTACTTACAGTCATTGTTTCAAGGATCAGGACAAAGGCATTTTTTAAAAAATTTGAACTTATTTCTATTCCGTTGCTCGGCATTGTCAGTCCTTTTCTCATTGACATTCTTTTTTTGACTATTGCTTCCCGGATTCGTATCAACAAAACCTTGTTTGTAATGCTGAACCTAAACTCACAGATACTACTCGGGCTTATCCTCATTGTTATTGCGATAACAACATATGCCCTATTGTATAGGGAGCGGAAAATGTTTCGAACCGCCAGTTAAGCGATCTAACTTGTCAGCATGATCTAAACGGGAATATAAATCACCAAACCTTATGAAGCTTATGGAATATTCAAAGGACTTTCACCTCCAATCGGCTATTCTACAATATATACAGAGGATCGATCTCGAACATTTGCTGGATCAGGACGAAAGAGAAGAACTATTCGATCATCTCTTATCAGAAACTGAGGCATTAATGGAAACTGGTCTATCGGAAAGGGAAGCACTGGCTGTAAGTAAGCTGCGATTCGGAGAAATTGCACTGATCAGTCAGCAATATGAACAGGTGAAACCTTTAGGTTCTGTTCGTAAGAATCTCATTAGCGGGATAATGCTATTTTTCATGGTGACCGGTCTCTCCTCCCTTTTACAAATGATTTCGATCGGTTCGCTGGTCCTGTTTGATGAACTGCAAATCGCTCCTACTTTTATCCGCATTCTCGACTTCGGAATCAAATTCATGGTTTTCGGCGGTCTGCTGGCTTATGCCATAACCAGGATCAGGCAGCGACAATTATTCCGGAGTTATGAATTATGGCTGATCCCCATTCTGGGTTTGCTTTCGCCACTTGCACTTAGTGCCACCTTCTTGCTGGGATCTCCCTATATGCGTTTATATCAGGGCAACCTAATGAGTCACTTTTTCTTAAATACCGGTATTGTTGTTGGAATATGTATGACCACTCTTGCACTGATCTATTATTTCATCCTTTATAGGGACCGAAAAGAAATAATGGCACGATCATGACGCTGCTAATCCAGACAAACATCCTCCTGAAGCAAAGCATCCGGCCCAAAAACCGTCACCCAGGCATTTAATCCACCCTCCAGGTTATATACGCTGGGAAAGCCACCATTCTGCATCAGCGTACAGGTACGAATGCTGCGCCGGCCGGAACGGCAATATACATAATAGGGGCGGTCGGCATCCAGTTGTTCGATCTGTTCCCAGAAATCCGGAGCGAGATAATCAATATTGATCGCACCGGGAATTTTCCCGACGGCTACTTCCTTATGGCTGCGGCAATCGATCAGCACTGCATCGGCATCAGCCTGCCAGTAAGCCTGAAATTCCTCCGGGTCAAGATTATTGAGTTGGCTTTTTAGTAATTCCCAGCGGCTTAATTTGGTTTGGTTCATGCTCAAGTATTGGTATTCGAGTGTTCAATTTTGTCTTGCTGCTACAAAATTGCAATATTGAACCAAAAGAAAGTGTGACTCTGATCACGTTACATTGCAACCTTTTTCCAACGAACTGCATCCTTTGGAAAGAGCCAGTGAAGCATAATATGCAGTATCGAGAATTTACACCCGAAGCCTTTCTAAGTCGGCACGTTGAATGTATATGGGAACTTCAACTCAGCCCGCATACAGTAAATCACACTTTTGAAAATCTTTCCCCGGATTGCACTTTTGATTTAATCCTTTGCCCCTCCCCGATCTGGATACAATTTACCCACAAAAGAAAATGGGAAAAACTTCCGGCCACTGCGACGCTCATCGGGCAGCGAACCAGCGGTATGCGGTTTCATGTGCTCCGTGGTACCAGGTTGTTGGGTATGCGGTTCAAGCCCTTTGCTTTCGCCAACAGACTGGCTATGCCTATGCACAAACTCACTGACCGCCTAATCCCCTTATCGGCAGTCTTTCCTGACCTGCAAAAGGATGTGACCATTGCCATACTACGGGAAGAAGATCCGGATCTCAGGATCCGGCGGATGGAAGAACTGCTCGCTTTGCTCTTCCGCGAACACTGGGAGATCGACGAGACTTTCCGGGCACAACTCAACTTCATTTTAAACCGAAAAGGACTGGTACAGATCCGGGATCTCACTGCTGAATTCGAAACCAGCAAAGTAACCCTGAGTCAGCATTTTCTCAGGAAAATGGGGCTTACGCCAAAAACAGTATCTCGCATCTGGCGGTTGAATTATTTCCTCCAGGTTCAAAATGAGAAGAAACTAGCCACCCTTACCGCTATGGGGTTGGAAGTAGGCTACTATGATCAGGCCCATTGCATCAAAGAGTTTCAGTCATTTTTTCAGCATAGTCCGCACCAGTTCTTTCAACGCAATAGCCAACTCCTAAAGATCTCACAGGAGATTATCAGCCGTCGTTTCTCCAATTTCTATGATCCCAGGATTTAGTTCTCTGTGTAGCCCATGCCCAAAACCGGCGGGAAAAGACCCTGCTACTTAACTTTTTTACAATTTTCCCGCTCCGGCTATTCCTAACTTCGAAGCCAGAACAAAATATACCTTACATGAATAAATTATGTCTTACCTGCCTGACATTGGGCTGGCTATTCGTTTGCCTGATCGTTGCAGATCCAACGTACGCACAGGACAATAAGATCGATACTGATTTCAAAACGGCCACCATTGAACGGCTCAACAGCCTGATGGTGGAAAATTATGTGTTTCCGGATGTAGCCAAGGAAACGGCAGACGATCTCAATAAAAAACTCAAAGCCGGAGAATTTGATGCTTTCGATACGCCCCAAAGTTTTGCCGAAGCACTGACCAAAGCCGTTCAGGCGATCAACAAGGATAAACACATGCGCATCCGCCCCACTCCTCCCCGGGAATCACCCGACAACAGCCCGGAACGACTGATAGAAGAACACCTCGACATTTTGGAAAGGAGTCAGGGAAATATGGCCGGCTTTAAGGCGGCCAAACGCCTGGACGGCAATATCGGTTATCTGGACCTACGTGGTTTTGCCGCTGTCGGCAACGGTGGGCCGGTGGCCGATCATTACATGCAATTATTGTCCGGTGCTGATGCCATCATCATCGATCTTCGTAAAAACGGAGGCGGAGATCCCAATATGGTGCAATATCTCTGCAGCTTCTTCTTTGACAAAAAAGTACACCTCAACAGCCTGTACTGGCGTGGAGGGGATCAGACGCAGGAATTCTGGACCCTCGATCAAGTAGGTGGTAAAAAGATGCCGGATGTGCCGCTCTTCGTTCTGACCAGCAATTATACCTTTTCCGGTGCCGAGGAATTCTCCTATAATATGCAGACCCAAAAGCGGGCGACACTGGTGGGAGAAACCACCGGTGGGGGTGCCAATCCCGGCGGCACTTTCCCGATCAATGAAAAACTGATGGTATTTATTCCCACCGGCCGGGCAATCAACCCCATTACCGGCACCAACTGGGAAGGGGTCGGCGTAGTCCCGGAAGTCAAGACCAGTGCGGAAGAAGCCCTGGATAAAGCCGTTTCACTGGCTACCGAAGCAGCCGAAAAGTATCGAAAACAACGTCACGAACGCAATAAGGGACTATTGACCCAGCTGCATAAAAGTATTAATCAATTTGAGGAAAATGGTTCTGATGA
>JAGQXH010000585.1 GCA_020436695.1 Lewinella sp.
TTGAAATGTCGGCTATTAATCTCAATTTGAGCATCCAAGCATATAAGTGATGGAGAAAAAATTGTTTCATTTATTTCCGTCAAACTACTAAGTTGTTCACTATGAGATCATCTGCCGTTTTCCTCTTTTTATTTTTCGCGATTAAAATTTCCGCTCAGATCACACTTACCCAGGCCAATGTACCGGCCCCCGGCGACACCTTATTCTACGCCCGGGATACTTTGGCTGCTTCTTTTTCAGTGGGAGAAGCCGGAGCGAACCGGTTCTGGGATTTCAGCCAGTTGATTGTAGAAGAAACCTACCAACTAATTGCCACCGATACCGTGGGTGATCCCAATGCGGCGGCATATCCGGGTGCCAACCTGATCATTTCTTCGGAAGGCCTGAATACTTATCTATATAGTAGCGATACGGCGGTATATTTACTCGGAGGCGGTTTGCCGGAAGCTGCGGAATTTGGTCTGGACGGAATTGTATTTGATGTTCCGCAAAAGTTGTATCAGTTTCCCAGCACCTACGGCACTTCTTTTACGAGCTTCTATAGTGTAGACGCCACCGTGGACGGGTCGATCTTTCTGGAGTATATCGATTCTATCCGTTTGGT
Organism: Lewinella sp.; assembly: GCA_020436695.1. Lineage (GTDB taxonomy): Bacteria > Bacteroidota > Bacteroidia > Chitinophagales > Saprospiraceae > Flavilitoribacter. The sequence goes on from JAGQXH010000585.1 coordinate 605, forward strand.
GCGACGGACAAGCGGCATCGTGGAGATCGATGCTTTCGGTACGATCAAAACACCTTACAACAATTACGATGCCCTGCGCCAACGAACGAAAACCACCAATTACGATTCCGTCTATGTCCAGTATTTAGGGCTCTGGGTCCCTTTTGGTGCCGATACGTCTACCAACATTGAATACCAGTGGCTGACCGCAGAAGCAAAAGGAAGTGTGGTTACGGCCTATATCGATGAAGCAACCGGTCAGGTATCATCTATTGAATTTTTTCTGGATGTTCAGAACGCCAATGCGCCCACCGCTGCATTTATTTATGAAGATCAGGGTGGCGGATCGCTGGCTTTCACTGACCAATCCGGCAACGAACCGCTTTCCTGGCAGTGGACTTTTGGCGACGGAGAGAGTTCCAGTGAGCAAAATCCTACGCATGTCTATTCCACGAGTGGTGATTACCAGGTGTGTCTTACCGCCGCAAATATTGTGGGAACCAGCCAGATCTGTCAACAGATCACAGTGGATGTGCTTAACAGTGCTCCCGATCCTACCCGGCGGGCAGACATCAATGTATATCCGAATCCCACCGATCGCTACGTAAACATCTTCCCTGAAGGCCTCGAACAGCAAACTTTACAACTTACTCTTTTCGATCTTCGTGGGCAGATGGTCAGACAGGTATCATTCACCGGTCAGACCCGGCTGGACCTACAATCGCTACCCGCCGGCCTGTACGGCTATTTCATTCAGGCCGCTGACGGCAGCAGGTGGTCTTCGGGAAAGCTCCAGATAAATAAGTAATTTTTTGTTTTTTATTTTGTTTAAAAAAACATTTTGCATATATTGCACTTAACCCTGGCATTCAAAGTTGAGTCCAATATATCAAAGCTTATCCTGTTCCAACAGTCAGTGAATCTTACTTCTTATCAGCGGCACATAGGATTATCGTCGACGATCACAAGTTTGGCCAAAGCCTCTTGTAGATGTTCGGTAGCGTATACTGATTAGTTGTTGAATAAAATAGCAATCAGTTTAGTCTGTCAACATCAGAGGCTAAGGACTTTGCCGGAAGGTGCGCGGCAAGGAGGCGGGTGGGCTATTTTATTACTCCCACCCATATTATGGAGCGCCCTTCGCCGTCGGCCGGATTTGGTTTGGTTCGGCTCATTGGTCGCTATGTCCGATCATCCGAAGAAGTTCCTTTTCCCGATTATCCAATATTTGACAAAGGCAATCCCCATTTATTTTTTACCTAAATTAGAGTATCTTCCCATCCGTTACCTTGAGAATAATTAAAAGCCAGATAGATGTGCCCGAATGCCTGTGCACAAGTTAAAGCCGTGACCCTTTACTCTTTGTTCCTTGGTCTGCTTTGCAGCCTTTGTTCCTGTGGCCCCAGTCTGCCGGCGGAAATAGAAGCTGTAGCCGATCAACTTCCGGAGCAACTCGACTTTAACATACACGTCAAGCCCATACTCAGTGATCGCTGCTTTGCCTGCCACGGGCCGGATAAAGCCAAGCAAAAGGCGGGGCTACAACTCGACCTTCCCGAAAAAGCTTTTGCAGAACTTCCCGAAAACCCGGGCAAATATGCCATCCGTCCCGGTGATCTCAATGGCAGCGAGGTTTTCCACCGGCTGATCAGCACCGATCCGGAATTGATGATGCCGCCGCCGGAATCCGATCTCGCCCTCTCCGATTACGAAAAGGCCGTCCTCATCCGCTGGATCAAACAGGGTGCTGAATACAAATCTCACTGGGCTTTTATCAAACCCGAGCAACCTGAACTTCCGGATGTAGCACACGAGAAACAGGTGAACAATGAAATTGATCGATTCATCCTCCGTAAAGTAGAACAAAAGGGATGGCGCCCCGCTCCAGCGGCAGACAAAGCGCTGCTTTTGCGACGGCTCTCTTTCGATCTGACCGGCCTCCCTCCTACTCCGCAGGAGATCGAAAATTTTCTGGCCGATCATGCCCCGGACGCCTACGAAAAACAGGTAGACCGCTTACTGGCTTCCCCCCATTACGGCGAACGGATGGCTACCGACTGGATGGACCTGGCCCGTTTTGCCGACACGCACGGTTACACCGTAGATCGCTATCGCGATATGTCTCCCTGGAGAGACTGGGTGATCAAAGCCTTCAATGAAAATATGCCCTACGATCAGTTCATTACCTGGCAACTTGCCGGCGATCTGTTGCCCAATCCCACCCATGAGCAGCTACTGGCTACCGGCTTCAACCGAAACCACCAGCAAAACATGGAGGGCGGCATTGTTGATGAAGAATTTCGGGTAGAATACGTGGCGGATCGCACGAATACGTTGGGTAAGGCCTTCCTGGGCCTAACCATGGAATGCGCCCGCTGCCACGATCACAAATACGATCCCATCAGTCAAAAGGAATATTATCAGCTCTTCAGCTTTTTCAATAATGTGAAGGAGGCCGGACAGATCAGTTGGGATAATGCCATGCCCGTTCCCACCTTACTATTAACCGATCCGCAGGTGGATGAGATCACGCATTTTATCGGGCAGCAACTGGAAAGTGAAAAAGCAGCTCTAGCCGAAATAGCCCAAACCGAAAAACCGGCATTTGAAGCCTGGCTACAAACGGGAAGAAAGCAATTACTGCAATCAGGGGAATGGCCCAAAGGATTGGTGGCCCATTTCCCCCTAGAAAACGCCGGTCTCGTCAACCGCCTGAATCCCCGGGAAAAAGGTACCATGAAACAACAGCATGTAACAACGCCCCTTGTTCCCAATCTGCAAAAGGGCTACGAAGGACAAGGTCTCCTGCTGGACGGCGATGCCTGGTTGGATCTGGGGTCGACCGGAGTATTCGAACGTCATCAGCCTTTTTCCGCCGGTATTCACGTAAATATTCCCGCCTCTCTGAAGAACGGAGTGATCTTTCACAAAGGAGACGGTGCCGCCCTCTACAATTTCCGGGGTTATCATCTGGCCCTGAAAGACGGCCGACTTGAGATACTGATGGCGCATACCACACCGGCGAATGCAGTGGTGGAGTACGCCGCTGCGGTGCCCCGCGATCAATGGGTACAACTTTTACTGACGCACGATGGTTCCGGTACGGCCGATGGGTTCCGGCTCTACATCAATGGAGAAGAAGCCGAAACAACGGTAGAAACAGATAATCTCTATAAAAGTATTCTCTTTGGCCGCGGCAAAAATGAACCCGGCCTGCAGGTAGGCGCCCGCTGGCGAGGTCAGGGAGCCAAAGGAGCAACGGTGGACGATATTGTAGTATTCAACCGGGAGCTTACACCGCTGGAAGTTTTGCAGCTGGTGATTCCGGATCGTTTTACCTCATTATGCAACACACCGGCAGATCAATTGTCAGCTGCTGAAAGACAACTTTTCCAAACTTATTTTCAACATCAGTTATCTCCCCAATTCCGGCAACACCAAATATCCATAGAAGATCTGCGTGCCCGCTACAACGCCGCTCTGGACACCGTACAGGAAGTAATGGTCATTCAGGAAATGAAGAAGCGCAGACCAGCCTTTATCCTGGAGCGAGGGCAATACGATACCTACGGCGATGAGGTATTTCCCGATACCCCCGAACGAATCTTTCCCATGCCGGACAGTCTTCCCAAAAACCGGCTTGGTCTGGCCCAATGGCTCTTTCTACCGGAACACCCCCTTACATCCCGGGTAGCCGTCAATCGCATCTGGCAACAGTTTTTCGGCCGCAGTCTGGTACGAACTGCGGAAGATTTCGGCAACCAGGGAGAGTTACCGTCTCATCCGGAGTTGCTAGACTGGCTCGCCATCCGGTTTAGAGATACCGGCTGGGATACGAAAGCCATGATCAAATACATCGTCATGTCAGCCACTTACCGGCAATCTTCCAAAGCACTGGAAAACATTACCAAAGCCGACCCGGAAAATATACTACTCGCCCGGGGCCCTTCCGCCCGCCTCACCGCAGAAATGCTGCGTGATAATGCCCTGGCCGCCGGAGACCTTTTGGTATCCAGGATCGGAGGCAAAAGTGTAAAACCTTATCAGCTGGAAGGTTTATGGCGGATTAATGGAGCTAGTTATGAGGAGAGTAAAGGAGAAGATCTCCACCGGCGCAGTTTGTATACCATCTGGAAACGAACGGTGCCCCACCCCACTCAGGCGACATTTGATGCACCCACCCGCGACAACTGTACCGTCCGGCGCCAAAAAACCAGTACACCGCTACAGGCCCTGACGCTGTTGAACGATCCGGTATACGTGGAAGCCGCCCGGGCCATCGGCCAGCTTATTAGTACATCGGAACAGACTGATGCAGGCATCGAAATAGCTTTCCGCCGTCTGACCGGCCGCCAACCGGTCTCAGGTGAATTAGAACTGCTGCTGGAATTACAACGGACTGAATACCAAAAATTCTCGGAACATCCCGAAAAAATAAAGGGCTGGCTGAACGCCGGCACATTAGCGCCACCGGAAGGTCAGGATGTTGCTCTACTGGCGGCCAATACCGTAGTCGCCAGTACCATTCTTAACGCTGATGCCACCATCATAAAAAGATAACAGACGGAGAAAAAATAAATGAACCATGTCAAAAGTGCTTTTTGATATTGAGAACAAGATGAATCGCCGCCATTTTTTCACCAAAACCTCACTGGGGCTGGGGGCGATGGCACTCGGTGCACTGGGCGGAGCCAAATGGCTGGGCGGGCAAACCCCGGCTCCTGCTTTTAGCGAAGCTACGCCGGAATTTCTACTGGGGCAATTGCCGCACTTCGCTCCTAAAGCCAAACGGGTGATCTACCTGTTCATGAGCGGAGGTCCATCACAGATGGATCTGTTTGACTACAAACCCGATCTGGAAAAAATGCACGGTCAGGAATTACCCGATTCCGTGCGACAGGGGCAGCGCCTTACCGGAATGAGTGCCGGACAGTCTGCTCTTCCTATGGCTGCTTCGGCTTTTGGGTTTAAGCAACACGGCCGTTCGGGCAG
>JAGQXH010000586.1 GCA_020436695.1 Lewinella sp.
ACAGGATAGATACATCTATCTGCAGGAACAATTATCCGATCCTTCCGTCATCTCAAACATGGAACGTTTTACCAAGATCAGTCGGGAGTACAAAGAGCTGGAACCCATTGTAGCCGCCTATAAGGAATACGCGCTGCTGCTCGGAAATCTCAGTACGGCCAAAGAAATGCTCAGCTCAGATGATCCGGAAATGCGTGAAATGGCCCAGATGGAGCTGGAAGAGTTGGAAGAACAGAAAGACGAGATGGACGAAAAGATCAAGTGGTTGCTCATACCGAAAGATCCGGAAGACACTAAGGATGTTGTATTCGAGATTCGTTCCGGAACCGGTGGTGACGAAGCCAGTCTTTTCGCCGGCGATCTCTACCGGATGTACACCAAATATTTCGAAAGCCGGGGATGGAAAGCGGAAACCCTGTCCTTCACGGAAGGTACGGTAGGTGGCTATAAAGAGATCGTGCTGGAGGTGTACGGTGAAAATGTATACGGTAAAATGAAATTCGAATCCGGTGCCCATCGCGTACAGCGCATTCCCAAAACCGAGTCGCAGGGAAGGGTACATACTTCGGCGGCCACAGTCGCAGTGATCCCGAAGGTAGAGGAAGATGATATCGACATCCGGCGCGAAGATCTCCGTATTGACGTATTCCGCTCCAGTGGTGCGGGAGGTCAGCACGTTAACCGGACCGAATCGGCCGTGCGGATGACCCACTTGCCCACGGGCATCGTATCTGAAAGTCAGGACAGCCGCTCACAGATCAAGAACCGTGAAATCGCTCTGCAGCGCCTTTATGTGAAGATACAGGATAAGATGCGCCAGGAACAAATGTCTTCCGTTGCCGCCCAGCGCAGATCACTGGTTGGTTCCGGCGACCGCTCCGAAAAGATCCGTACTTACAACTATCCGCAAAACCGCGTAACGGATCACCGCCTTGAAGGTGATGTGAAGAACTTTAACCTGGAGCAGGTAGTGGAAGGTCAGCTGGAACCCATCATCGAAGCCCTGCAGGTGGCGGAAAATGCCGAGAAATTGCAGGCCGGTAATGCCGAGTAATATGGCGTGTTCGGGTGTTGGCGGCTAACCAGCATAATGGGAGAAATTTTAAACCCAAACACCCAAACACCCAAACACCCAAATATATAAGTCTTAAGGGTCATCAATAGGTGGAAGCGTCCATCTTGTGCATTCAAGGTCTTCACATTATCCAACAACCGCTATTGCACAGCCATGAAAAACCTGCTAGCCTTACTTTGCTGCACTTTTTACTTTCACTTATCCGCACAGGAAATGACGCTCCCGCTCTGGCCGGAAGGCATCCCCTGCGAAAATGATCAGGAAATAGAAGTAGTCGAACGCGATATCGGCCGGGTGATCAGTAAAGTGCACGAGCCGGAAATGGTGGTCTATCTGCCGCCGGAAGACCAGCGCAACGGTACCGGGGTGGTTATTTGTCCTGGTGGCGGCTATACGATTCTGGCCTGGGATTGGGAAGGCACCAAGATGGCTGAGTGGTTTAACTCTTTTGGCGTGGCTGCATTTGTGGTCAAATACCGCCTGCCACATTGGGAAACAGAAGATTGCCGCGATAAAGTAGCACTGATGGATGCCCAACGTGCCATGCGCATTGTGCGTAGTCATGCCGGCGAATGGCAACTTGATGCCGGCCGCATTGGTGTTATGGGTTTCTCTGCGGGAGGCCATCTGGCATCAACGCTGTCTACCCATTTCGATTACGGCGACACTACTGCTACTGCTGCGGTAGACCAAATGAGTTGCCGACCGGACTTTTCCATTCTGATGTATCCGGTGATCACAATGGATACTTCTTTTACCCATATGGGCTCGCACAATAACCTGATCGGTGAAAACCCGACCGAGGAACAGGAAATACACTTTTCCAATGAAAAGCAGGTAAGCGCCGAAACGCCGCCGGCTATCCTCATCCATGCCGATGATGATAAATCAGTAGTTCCGGAAAACAGCATTGCCTATTATCTGGCATTACGTAAGTACCATATTCCGGCTACTATGCACATCTTTCCGGGAGGAGGCCACGGCTTCTCTATGGCGGAGGGAATGGGCACTACTGAACAATGGACCGAAATGGTGAAAGGCTGGATGAAATCCAGGGGACTTATGGAATGACAGCCTCTATTCGTTTTTCAGCTTCAGTTCATACAGATCACGTCGTCTGTCCTTCAGGTTACGCACGCTGCCGTGTTCGTGTAATTCTTTCAGTAATTCCAGGTCTACATCAGCAATGACGGTCATTTCCGTATTAGGGGTCGCTTCTGCTTTAATGCCGTTGGTAGGAAAAGCAAAATCTGCCGGCGTATATACAGCCGATTGGGCAAACTGAATATCCATATTATTTACCCGGGGCAGGTTGCCGACACTACCGGCAATGGCTACGTAGCACTCATTTTCGATGGCCCGTGCCATAGAACAGTTACGTACCCGCGTGAATCCGTTAGGCGTATCGGTCAGGAAAGGAACGAAAAGAATGTGCATACCCTGATCGGCCAGTATGCGGGACAATTCCGGGAATTCGGAGTCATAACAGATGAGTACACCGATCTTTCCGCAATCCGTATCCAGTGCCTTGACCTTATTTCCGCCGACCATACCCCAGGCAGAGCTTTCGGAGGGGGTAATATGGATCTTCTCGTATCGTTCCCAACTACCGTCGCGCCGGCATAGGAAGCCGACATTCAGTAGCCTTTCTCCCTCCAGATATGGCATACTACCCAGGATGATATTCACATTGTAACTCACGGCAAATTCCATGGCTTTTATTCGCAGTGGATCGGAATAGGTTGCCAGTTCGCGAATGGCCTGGGGTTCCGGCAAATGGTTGAATGGTGCCATCAACGGAGCGTTGAAGAACTCCGGAAAGACAATGAAGTCACTTTTATAATCACTGACGGCATCTACGAAGAATTCCATCTGTTCGACCAGTGCATCAATGTCACGAAACGAACGCATCTGCCATTGCACCAGCCCGATCCGGATTACCGTTTTGGTCTGATTGACCATTTCCTGCTTAGACTGGTAATAAACATTGTTCCATTCCAGTAGCACGGCATATTCCAGAGACGCCTCGTCGCCCTGCAGGTAATTGTTCATTACCTTCAAAGGATGAAAATCGTTGGAAAGCTGGAAAGTGAGTGTGGGATCGTAGATCTCTCGACGGCGCACTTTCTGAATGTATTCCTTGGGGCCTAATTCATCGGCATATTCGTTGTATTTCGGAATACGACCGCCAAAGACGATACTTTTTAGATTTAAATTTTCACAAAGCTCTTTTCGGGCATCGTATAATCGGCGTCCGAGCCGCATCCCACGATATTCCGGGTGGATAAAGATATCGATCCCGTACAGTACATTTCCATGAGGATTATGCGTAGAAAAAGTATAGTGGCCCGTGATCTCACCATAGGTATGATCGTTACCGAATTGGTCATAATCCACTATTATGGTTAATGCACAGCCTACGACCTTGCCGTTAACGAGAATACACAATTGGCCTTCGGGAAAAATGTCCAATAATTTCCGGATCTGTTCCCGCGTCCAGGAGACATCCGCCCAATTCGGGTAGGCTTTCATCATGGATTCCTTTAATTGAAAATAGTCGGTCAGTTCTAAATGACGCAATTCTATCCGGGTAGTTATTTCCGGTTCTTCCACCACATTTTTCGATTTCGACATGCTTGGAGCTTCTTTTATTGATAGTCTATTAGTCAAAAGCCTGCGAGTCGTAAATTGACGGTTTTTACAACGGTTCAATTTATGAACCTGCAGAACATAAACAAACTTATATGGTTTTGGTAGAGCTTACTTCTAGTAAACGCCAAATCGGTGTGGATGTTTGAGCACTTCCGCCCGATGGCCCCTAAAAAGCAGCATCCCGAATTTTGTGCAAAATTCGGGATGCTGCTTATATAGGTCCGATGATATATAACTGCCTGGTTGCGATTGCTCCATCAGGTATCGCAGTAAGGCAGGAGGGCAATCGCGTTAATCTTCATCCTCTTCGTCCTCTTCGCCTCCGTCGTTAAAACCACCCAGATCGTCCATGTCGTCTTGCGAATCGTCGTCATCAGCAATATCATCTTCATCGAGATCAAGATCTTCGGTGGAAAGATTCTTGCTGATTTTCAGGTCCAGATCGTCATCGAGATCTGGTCCGAATCCGTAATCATCCTCCTCATCATCATCCAGGTCGGCCGATACCGGTTTGGTAGTGCCGCCGGATTTCTTGATTACTTTAGTAATGATCTTTTTGGGCGCTTTTTTACCCGGAGTTTTCTTTACGTAGGGGTTTTGATTCAGGCGGGTAGTGGTCTTGCTTTCCTCCTGCTTATTCTCCTCCGTTTTAGCCATCAGGCTTTTGGTGGTGGTGGGCACCGCCATCAGTCGACGCTTATCGATCAACTCGCCTGAAATGACGCAAATTCCGTAAGTTTTATTTCGAATACGTATTAAGGCGTTTTCCAGATCTGTAATGAATTTGCGTTGCCGAATAGCCATGGTGTTCAGCAGCTCCACTTCCGTATTGGTGCTGCTGTCGTCCACCCAGTCTCCCCCGTGTTCATCGCCGGTGTTCTCCGTGATCTCCAGGATCTGGTCCTGCAGGTTCTGCAGTTGTTCTTTCGCGTGCTCCAGTTTCTTGGCAATCAAAACCCTGAACTCTTCCAGTTCCTGATCCGAATATCGTGCCGTTCCGGATGATGGCATACCGTTGTTAGTTTAGGTTAAAAAAATAATGGGGCAAATCTCAGGAAAAAATAGGCAATAATGCAAGTCTTAAGCCAAAAAAAATGCCCCCAAAGTAAATATGTCGAAAATTAGACTATACAAAATTTTACACCAGGAAATAAATAACGACCAAGTGAAAAATAAGTTACGTACGATTTAATAAAAATATTGCACTTATCGGTTTTTTGTCGGGATTGGTCGCACTGAATACCGTAGCTTTGCCCCCAGTATGGTTAAGTAATAGCCATTTCCGTCAAATTACTTAATGCAAGAAACAAATGAAATTTACCAGTGCAAAAGTCATTGGGCCCGGTGAATTTGAAGCACACCAACATTGGTATCCCAAAGCCTTAAACGCGACCATTCACCCTATGGTGAATTTTTTTTTAAACCTCGGTCGTGATCGTATCATCAGTCGTTACTGTCATTTGCATCCCAAGGTCAAATCCGAACGCCTGTATGAAATACTGGATTATCGTTGTAAATATTTTTTATGGGCCGGCGCCGACCTGTTGAATGTTACTTCTGCCGGTGGACGACGTCAAATGGTCATTATTGAGAATAACTCCTGCCCATCGGGGCAGAAATCGATGCCGCTGGTAGATGATAACCAGGAGCAGGGCAGCTACCGTTTATTGATAGAAAGGACTTTTCAGGAGTACCTCCGGGAAAAGCGCCCTAAAATAAAAGGACGGCTGGCTGTGGTGTACGATAAAAACCCCATGGAAGTTTCCGGCTATGCTGCTGTAATTGCCGATGTCTTCCAG
>JAGQXH010000587.1 GCA_020436695.1 Lewinella sp.
CCGTAGTGGACCCCGGCCTTAAAAAAGGGGAGCAAACCATATTTTGCCTGATAGTAGTCGGCTCTTTCCTCCAGGCGATCCAAAAAATCGAAATAGCAATGCAGACAATGGTTGTTTTTAAAACCACCTTTCACCGGCCAGCATAGAACCGCTTCGTCGCCGACATACTGATAGATCTCGGCCCGGTGGCGCAATACCGGTTCGGTAAGATCAAAGAAGCAATCCTGGAGTAAGCGACTGAAACGGATGTGGCCGAGCTGCTCGGCGATGGTGGTGGAAGCCTGGAGGTCCAGAAACATAAAGATGCGCATTTCCTCCCGGGGGCGGTGGTATTTTCCGATCAGCATATTGCGTAGTACTTCCGGCCCGAATTTGTAGTTCATCTGCCTGAATAGGGAGATCAGGATGCTGATACAAAGGAAATAGAACAATGCGACCAGGAAGTTGGCACTTACCAGCCAGGTACTTACTTTGGCCCAGAGGATGACTCCGAAAAGTACTCGCTGCAAAATGAGTACTGCCGCAGACATAAGTACCACGGCAATAATAAAATAGATGAGGGTTTTGATCAGGATGAGCCTACCGTAAGAATGCCGCTGAAAGTAGGGGCGTTCGAAAACCAGCTCGGTTATCCCATACAGCAGGCCGCTCAGCAGGCCAACCCCGATGTGAGTGGCAAGCTGTGCTGACCAGTCCGGCAGCCTGGAAAAAGTAACGTAAGGGTATTCTTCAATACCGTATTGCCGGAGAAAATAGAAGATGATCCAGGCAAATGTCCAGGCGGCCGTGATCTGTACAAAAAAATAGATAAGGGTTTTTAAGTCTTTGCGCAACATGGTATGGTGGTTTTACTCCAGCCGGAAGTCGACCACCTGGACGGTGCCTTCTCTCAGGATCTTTAATGGAATACTTGGCGGCAATTTTTTCCCGGCAGCCGTACGCATGAATTGCTCCAGTTGCTCCCGGGAGGTCAGTGGTACACCGGCAATGGATAATATGATATCGCCACCCAGGTTCAACTCCTCTTCGTTGAGCTCCACTACTGAGTCACCGCCCCGTATACCGCTGAGGTCTGCCGGAGAAAGTCCGACTACGTGCTGCACGAGCAGCCCTCCTGTCTGGGGTACGTTCAATAAGCCGGCCAGGTGTTCATCCAGAAAATAACCGTCAATACCGGTCCAGGGAACACTGCTGTCCAGGAGTAATTTTTGGGCCAGATTGGAGGTAGCTACAAATCCGAGGCCATCAAACCCACCGGACTCGGATAGAATATAGCTGACAATACCAATGACCTGTCCCTGCATGCTGAACATGGGTCCTCCGGAATTACCCTGATTAATGGCGGCATCCGTCTGCAGGAATTCCGTGCTGATGAAACCGCTGGTCTGGTTATCTTCCACATGCCGGCTACTGATGTAACCTACCGATAGGGAGTGCGCCAGCCCATAGGGCGCTCCGATGATGATCACCTGATCGCCCACCCGGGCCGCATCGGAATCCCCTAGCGGAGCGATCACATACTCCTGCGGCATCCAGCGGAGTTTGATCAGGGCCACATCGGCATTTTTTACCAGCCGTACTACGTCGGCGGGTATCTTTTCCCCATTGTGGAATTTCACTACTATCTGCTCGGCCGTTTGTACCACATGGGCCGCGGTCAGCATATCTCCTTCGTCGGAGATCAATAACCCTGAACCGAGTGCGGATTGATACCCTACCAGTTGATGGTCTTTCCGGACAGCATCTTCTACATAAATGACCGCGACGGTTGGGTTGAGTCGATCGTATAAATCCCGCACACTTTGTGCGGATAAGCTTGCAGCGGTCATCGTGCTGATGACCACTGCTATGATTAACTTATTCATATCGTTGTGATTAAACTTTGAATGAGATTAGAGACTACAATCATTTTATTCTTTGGTATCATTGTCCCGACCCTTTGGGTACGGGATGTCGTTGCACTCCATTTCATGGCTGTCATGCCAATGGGACAATGAAACCATGGAACATCGAATCGCATGTTGAGACTAAGCTCCATTTAATGGGGTAGAAAAGATTATTGAGCACTATATGAACTCAATGTCGTCCCCACAATTCAATGATGGCCTTGCCCCGGGCCAGATTCCCGGTATCGTACCAGAAGACGACTTTTTTGATACCGCGATTGCCGCCCTTCAGGTCAATAATCCTGGTTTCACCTCCCTTGGGAATGCGCTCGCGTACCAGGACTTCCTGAGTGCCTCCATTGGAAAAGTGGATGACGAAGCGATGCATATGCAAGGGAGAGTTATGCACCAGTAGTTTTACGGAGTTGAAGGTGCCGGATGCCAGGGTAACGGGGATCTCATCGCGGTCCAATTGGAAATTGACGGTCCGGAAACCCAGCCTTTGCCAGGGTAATGACTCTTTTACTGTGAAGGCAGAGCAGAAGATGAAAATACTCAGCGTAACTATTGCCGAAAGTTTAGTGATCGTGTTGTTGGTTAACATGGCGATGTATTTTGTTTGTTAGAAGGATGGGTTGGTTTTAGAATTGATAGTACAGACCGGCCTGCAGGTCTCCTTGCGCCATATAGGCCGTACTGCTGGCGCCGATGTCACATCCACCGGTGCCGCACCAAAGGGCCGCACCGTCGACGGTGACAGGAAAGAGCAAGCGCCCCGCCAACCGAAAGCCCAGTTTTTCGGTGATGCCGACGCGCACGCCACCGTTCAGGCCAAGAGCCAGCCGGTGAATGCTGTTGTAGCCTTCTTCCTGCGGTGTGTAGGCTACCAGCCCGGTGGAGAAACCACCGAATGGGCGTATCCTTTCTCCGCTTGCGAATGGTTCTTTCAGAAAGCTGAGCATAAAATATTCGATCCGCAGGTCGAGGTTTTCCTGCCGGTCGTGTCGGCCGAATTCCTCAATGAGCACGTCTGCCTTTTGAGTGGTGTAGGCGAATTCGATGGTGTAACGACGGCCTAGCCGGTAATTCATGGCGGCTGTCCAGTCTCCGTGATCTTTAATGTCAATGCGACCGCTGTTGCCGCTGATCCGACCGGAAAACATATAGCCGGGTGACAGGCTCAGTTCCACCTGGGCTGTACTCCAGGTAGGGAAACTCAGTACGATCAGGGCGAAAAAGCCGATCATCAATGGTTGGTAATAGGTCTTTTGCTGTTTCATTTTATTTGTCTTTTGTTTGTTGATTGTGCCTCAAAGTTGAGGTGAAATGGCCCACCAGTCATGTGCAAAGCTCCCAACGTGCCGGTTTGCTTACCCATCGTGCTGGGGAAGGCTTACTTTTCTTGGACTTGTGTTGTATCTTTGATTAGTCGGCAGTGATCATACCGCGTAATGATCATTCCGCATAAGGTCCTGTGGACCGCAATCGGGATCAATCAGGCACAGATCGCTTAAATAGCCATTAGGTCGTCAACCATAACATCTAAACCCAACCCGCCATGTTGAACGCCATAATCGTAGACGACGAAGTCCAGAGCCGGGAAACCCTGGAACGGATGCTCGTCAATTTTTGCCCGCAGGTGACCATTGTCGGGAAAGCTGCTTCCGTTGCCGAAGCCGTACCCCTGATCGATGACCACCAACCTGATGTAGTTTTTCTGGACATTGAAATGCCGGGGGGGAATGGCTTTACCCTGCTCGAACACTATGAGGAATTCCCCTTCGAAGTGATCTTCACTACCGCCCATGATCTGTACGCCATCAATGCCATCAAATTCTCCGCACTGGATTATTTACTCAAGCCGGTCAACATTCGGGAGTTGCAGGAAGCGGTGAAAAGAGCCGAAAAGAAGATCGGTGTGCAAAGTGAAGCGGATCGCCGGCAGAAGATAGACGCGCTGCGTTCCAATCTGGCTGAAGGCGAACAATCTTTCTCCAAGATCGCCCTGCCCACGGCCGAGGGCATCGACTTCATCGAGGTGGATGATGTGATCCGGGTGGAGGCCGAGCGCTCTTACTCCAATTTCCACCTTAAAGGTCGCCGCAAGATCATGGTGTCCAAACCGCTGAGTGAATACGAGGCCCTGCTGGAAGCCTGCAATTTCTTCCGCATCCACAAATCACATATGATCAACCTGAACCATCTGGAGAAGTATGTCAAGGGCAAAGGCGGCTATGTGATCATGAATGATGATTCGCATGTGGATGTGTCGGTGCGGCGGAAGGAAGCCTTGTTGATGCGGATTGGGTATAAGTGAGAAGTCACCAGAGATATATAACTGTGCGCATACGTAACTTTGGTACGGATAGCCGGATATTCCAGCATCGAAACTACTAGATTCGGGATTGTGTAATAATGGGAAGAATACATTTCGTTTATTTAATTGGATTGAAGGAGTAGAAATTTTAAAAATAATAGGGCGTTTATCTGAAAAGAACAATATGAATATGGATATGCTTCAGGAGAGATTTTAAGTAAGATTCATGAAATAAGAAGCCCATCGAATCGATTAAGTTGGGGTGAACATTACCATCAAAAAATAGACAAGAAAATAGCAAGTTATAGGAATTGTAGGATTACTTTTCCAAACTCAGAGCATGTAATTGATTATATACAAAAACGAAGAAGTTTGATAGATGGAAGACCTCAACGCTTTCATCATGGAGATTATCATCTAGGAAACATGTTGGTAACTCCGGATAATAGGCTTTATATATAGGAGTAAACCAAATAGGCTCGATTCCTTGGGCAATTCCATATGGAGCTAAAGAATTGGAGATACTATTAAGTCAAACAAAAGAGGTTTTGGATGGCAATCGCAAGATTGCCATAATTATTAGCTTGTGCTCAAAAAGATGGCACAAGTTAGAGATGGTCTATCGTTATTACTGGAATCTTTTCAGAGTCTTGATGATCCGCGCTCGATGCATGGCAAAGTACATAGCCTTCATACGATACTGCTGGTAGCGATAGTGGCAGTAATTTGTGGAGCCGATGATTGGGTGGAAGTTGAATCTTTTGGCAAGTCCAAGCAAGATTTTTTTCAAACTCATCTGGGCGTTGGTCTTCGGGGGATACCCTCCCATGACACTTTCGGCCGAGTGTTTTCTTTGATCGATACGGAGGCTTTTGAGTATTGCTTTATCCAATGGTCTAAGCAATTGTGTGAATTGAATGAGGAGCTGATTAACATTGATGGCAAAACGCTGCGGCGATC
Organism: Lewinella sp.; assembly: GCA_020436695.1. GTDB lineage: Bacteria > Bacteroidota > Bacteroidia > Chitinophagales > Saprospiraceae > Flavilitoribacter. The sequence goes on from JAGQXH010000587.1 coordinate 5,164, forward strand.
TATGAGTGGGGAAAATCGAGCTATTCATATGGTTAGTTCGTTTGGTATTAGGTCAAGTACGTACCGCAGATAAGTCCAATGAAATTACAGCTATACCCCAATTACTAAATTTATTGTCGCTCCAAGGTACGGTGATCACTATTGACGCGATGGGAACCCAGACAGCTATCGCTAAGCAAATCATTGATAGTCAATCAGATTATGTACTTAGCGTGAAAGAGAATCAAAAGAATTTAGAAGAACAAATACGAGAATCTTTCTATAAAGTAGGAGCCAAGAAAAAAGCACAATCCCATCAGAGCATAGAGCTAGATCATGGAAGGATAGAAACACGACTATGCTATGCTA
>JAGQXH010000588.1 GCA_020436695.1 Lewinella sp.
TCTCTAAAGTTAAATAAATGTCGGGAGAAAGTCAAGATGGCTCCCGCTAATAATCATAGAGCACTTCCAGCTTTTCCTGGGTCTGTTTTACTTTTTGTACCAAATGCCGGAAAAACCAATCGCGTTTTCGCTCCGAATGAGAGCTGATGGAAGTTGAACGGGAGATGATCGTCCTGAACCAGTTTTCCAGATGAAGGCAGAACCGCTGATTCTGCGTGCTCAGGAAATCCGGAGAACCGAAAGAGGTAAAAAGGATCTTCCTCTCTGGAGAAGATATCAGTAAGGAATCGGTAGTACGGGCGAATTCATTGTAATACAGATCGAAGTCTGCGGCATTTGCTCGAATAGGGGTATTCCAAATAAACTTTTTGCCATATTTGGCCATCGTTTGCAAATGGTCAATTACAGCTTCCAGTTCGACAAAAAGTGCCCTGATCTGGTCGATATGCCCAAAGCGACCAATGGTAGCCAGGTATTCGATCTGATTTAATGTATTATCAATCAAGCTCAGATTCCACAGTTCGTGACTGGATATTTCATTGTAGATCCGGTTAACCTGCCGGGCTTTATCAAGGGTAGATTTTGCCATCAGGTCGGGCCGGAAGGGCATATTTTCCAGAAAATCGAATTTCCAGTAATTGAACCCGTAAACGTACATCCGAAAGGTCATTAGTTGCGGAAAATCAGGCAACAGAAAAATGGGTAACTCCTGGACTGAGTAAAAAAGCTCTACCTCCGGAAGTTCCCGGATGTGCAAAGCAGCAGAAAGCAACTGATCGATATAGACCTCAAAGCCCGTTACTTCCTGTTCGAAAGGATTGAAGGTAAACAGTATTTGCTGTTCGTTATCGTTTATAAGATTATCGATCGATACATTAAAGCGGGTAGCGAGCAGACTTATTTCATCCGGTGCAAGCAGAGTATCTCCACGGATGCGACGATATATGGCATCGTTGCTTACCTGTAGTAATTCACTCAGGCGGGCCACGGCTAACGACCTTTTGGGGAAGCGCTGTAAAATGATTTCCAATAGTTGCTGTTGTAGCTGAACTTGTTTCATGTTATCGGGAATCAAGCATAAGAATTACTTTAGCTTTCAGATGCTGTATTGATCGGCTTAATCTGTTAAAAAAACTGCTTCGGTATTTTTCGGAATGTACGCTAATTGCTGTTGATCGACGGATCGTCTTTTCGAACCAGTTCTCAAAGTAATCACAAACATGATCATCAGAAGTACTTAAGAAATTGGGGTTACTGAAAGTGGTGAATAACATCCTCACGGTAGGCGATTTCAGCAAAATAGTATTATTCGTGTGTACCAACTGGTTGTAATACAAATGAAAGTCGCCATATTTTTCCTTGTCCAGTGGCGTCCTGAAATACTTCTTCCCCGTCTGCGCCATTTTCTCCTGCCGCATCATCAGTACCTCCAACTGGTCACAAACTGTCAGGGCCATTTCCGGCGGGTCAAAACGATGTGTTTCTGCCAGGTATTCAATCTGATTGAGGCTGTGATTCAGGATCTCCCATCCCCACAGATCTGTGCTGGGAAGCTTCGCATACAACCTTGTACATTCTCTGGCCTTTTCAAATACCTCCGGACTGAACAGAGTCAGGCTACATTTCTGTTCTTCCAAGTGATCCATATTCCAGGCCGTTAGCCCATATACGTACATTTTGAAAGCCGTCAATTCCGGAAAGTAGAAATACTGAAAAGGAGTGATTTCCTGTGAAGCGTAGTAGATCGCCGCCCCGTCAAGCTGAAGCGCCCGTCGCAACTGATTAAGCAACTGGTCAATATAGTTCTCGAAATTCCGGACGGGCTCAACGAAAGGATGAAAATTAAAAACAATATTCCCCACATTGCTGTGAATGTAGCGGTCCAGTGAGATCCCGAAATGCCGGCAGATCTTTTGCACTTCATCGGGACTCAGCATTGTAACGTTGCGTATCCTGCGATAGCCCGCCTCACGATTGATCGAAAGTATTTCAGACAAAGCATCGGCGGCAGTCTGCTTATTGTCAAATCTGCTCAGTATCTCATTAATGAGGTTAGTCTGTAGGTCGTATTTTAATGTTCGGTTCAAAAGCGGTGTTTAAATTTGGGCTCCTGAAAGAAAATCGCTCCTCTCCTTCCCAATTTATTGAATTCTGCAATTTTTTTCTAAACCATGCTCCTGAATACAGAGAAATTATTGACATTAAATTAAACAATATATATAACACCTAAAGAATACTGCCTCTAATGCATAGTAATGTCGCAAATTTGAAATAGGTCCACATTTAGAAATGTACACGCTCCAGAATCTCCAAAAAACCATTTTGATTCATCAATCCTGAAATGCCCCAAATGAAAAACTAAGCTCCAGTATTTCTTTTACAAAATTTCAAACCTTAGTTATGTACGATGCACTAAAAGTCTACCTCTATCTCGCCCCCATTATGCTAGTGTTCATGATTAGTGAATATACCCGAGGGCCTAAGACCTATGACCTGCAGGATAGCGTCACGAATTTTCGGCTGCTGTCACTTACCGTATTATTGAAATCGGTAACCAAAATACTCGAACTCACTGTTTATGAGATCTTTTTCCTGAAGCTGATGTCATGGCGGGAAAGTCATCTCGGTTATGCCGAATTAGGTAATAAGTGGTGGGTGTATATGCTGGGATTCCTGCTTATTGACCTGGTGTATTACTGGTTTCACCGTCTTGGACATGAAGTTCGTTTTTTCTGGGCTAATCACATCATTCATCATTCTTCGCCGTATTATAACTTCACAACGGCGATACGTCTGGCTTGTTGGACACACTTCTTCAAATTCATTTTCTGGGCGCCGTTAGCCATGTTGGGCTTCCACCCCTTGTTTATTATTTACGCCCTGGTCCTGATTGATATCTATCAGTATTTTCTGCATACCCAAAAGGCCTTTAATCTGGGTTGGCTGGAAAAGATCTTCAATACGCCGAATCTACACGAGGTCCATCACGCCAAAAATCCGGAATATATCGACAAAAATTACGCTGCCGTATTGATCATCTGGGACCGGATATTCGGCACTTATCAACCGCTGGATCCCAATCTGCCGCCGGAATTTGGAGTGAGCACTCCTCCCCGGGAAAACACGGTACAGGAAGTAATAACGCACGAGTTTGTCCAGATCTGGAAAGACCTGAAAAAAGCATCAGGTTTGAAGGAAAAATGGATGACCGTTTTTGCCAGCCCGGCCTGGAGTGTCAAACGTTTTTCGAATTATACTGCTGCCGGCGGTATTTCCAGTAAGGTCCCATCTTCCTGATAGCCTTAACCAAAAGCAAATTGCCCGGCTCATCCATGTTCCCTGGCCCACACCTGTGGGGGACTAAATTATGAGCCGGGCATCCCGATATTTCAAGCTTATACCATCAGCCGCAAAGAATATTAGCTCTTATTCTCCTCTTCCCGGCTCTTTTTCCGCATTTCTTTCTGCTTAACATATGGGGAAAGTTGAAAGGTTCTTCTGATTTTGACTGATAAACAGCTATTGCTGCATCTCCACTAAAGGCATTGATCAGATCTTCAAACGAGATCCCCATCTCCTTGAGTTTCTGCCCGTATTTCATCATCTTCGAAGTGGAGATAGGAATGTAAATAATTCGCCCTCAGATCTTCTTCAGTATATGGCGTCAATTTGGTAAGCTCGGCCAGTTCATACAGATCGACCAGGGCAGAAGAACTCATCCAGTTGAAAACATCATAGTCTTCGGCAATAGCATTCCGAAAATCTTTATTGTTCAGGATGGATTGTTCTTCTTCCAATTCCAGATAGTTTTGGGTCTGGGTCCTGACATCATCTTTGTCGCCCATACCCAGTATTCCCAGTTGATCGTTCCAGATCAATGCAGATCCTTTTTCTTCAAGATATTTATTTTGTTGAATGGAGCAAATGTAAGCCTCAATGGATAGGCGGGATCAGTTTGTTGGATCAATCCTCGGTGTTGATCGACTTCCTGGCCTCCATTTCCCGTTTAATGTAGTAATAGGTCTCTCTTTGGGAGCGAATGGCCAAACTACCGTTCCGGTAGTAAGTATTGCTCAGATCTTCGTCCAGAATACGGGCTTTGACGTTATCCATCAACTGGATATTGATGTATTCCCTTATCTCCTTTTTCAGATCCGGATCATAGATGGGGAAAGCTGTTTCCACGCGATAGCTCAGGTTACGGGTCATCCAGTCGGCAGATGATAAGTAAGTCAGTTCTTCGCCGCTGTGGTGAAAGATGAACACCCGGGAATGTTCCAGAAAACGGTCTACGATGGAAATGGCGTGAATATTCTCACTTTCTTTACGTCCCGGCACCAGGCAACAAATGCCGCGAATGATCAGTCGGATCTGGACTCCCGCCTGACTGGCTTCATATAGCTTCTCGATCATCGGTTCATCCTGCAGGCTGTTCATCTTCAGGATGATCTCTGCTTTTTCACCGGCTTTGGCCTGCTCTATTTCATAATCGATCAGATCTTCCAAATCGTTACGGAGATTGAACTGCCCAACCAGCAAATGCTCAAAATCCTGGGCGGGCATTTGCTCGGTTTCCAGGAAGGAGAAGACGCGGGCTACTTCCAGTACCAGACGTTCATCGGCCGTAAAGAGGCCGAAATCGCTGTATATCTTAGCCGTATCCTCGTGGAAATTACCGGTAGACAGATAAGAATACATGCGCGGCCCGTTTTTTTCCAATCTACGGACCAAAGCGAGTTTGGAATGTACTTTCACTCCCGGAAAGCTGTAATGGACCGACACGCCGGCCTTGGACAGTTTTTCGCCCCAGCGCAGATTGGCTTCTTCGTCAAACCGGGCTTTTACTTCAATAAATACCGAGACCTGTTTACCGGATTTAACCGCATTGATCAATGCTTCCATGATCCGCGACTTACGCGCCACCCGGTACTGCACGATCTTAATGTGGGTCACCTTGGGATCTTTAGCAGCTTCTTCAAAAAAGCGGATCACTGATTCATAAGAATGAAACGGTACATAGATCAGATGATCTTTTTGTTTGATCTGCTTATAAAAATCTCCGATTTCCTCCAATGGCTCGTAAGGCAATGGTGGAAGTGGCGAATTTCTGAGATGAGTCATTCCAAAATCCGGAAACTGAAAAAAATCGAAGTTGTTGTGATAGCGTCCTTCCCGCAGCAGATCGTAACGGTCAAGATCAAAAACATCCATAAGAAACTCCAGGAGTTCTTCGGGCATTTCCCGGTCGAACACAAAACGGGAAGCTGGTCCTACGTGCCGTTTGGTAAGGCTGAACTTGATCTTCTGGATCAGGTTACCGGAAAATTCGTCATCGATGTATAGCTCTGCGTCTCGTGTCAGTTTTATGGAGAAGGTATCTACTACATTATAGCCCGGAAACATCCAGGAAACACTATGCCTTACAATATCGTCGAGCATAATGATATCGTATCGGCTGGTCGGTGAAGGCAACTGAATAAAACGCGGCAACTGATCGGAGGGTATCTTCAC
>JAGQXH010000589.1 GCA_020436695.1 Lewinella sp.
ACCTCTTCTTACTGGAAAGAGCCGGTGCAAAAGAGACTTACAGCGAGGCAGAGCAGGAAGCAGCGGCTTCATATATAGCAGAGCGATCGGAGGAGGAAAAGCAGCAATTGATCCGGAATGTGATTGCCGGATTGCCGGGCGCCACTACGGAGGGTAGCTTCAATATCGCCAATTTTAAGGCAATTCTCGATACTTATCGCTATATTGACCGGGAGCGTTTACAGGCGAATCTGATCGACTTCGTATCGGAGATCGCTCCTGTAGCCGCAGAAGTTGGGGCCAGGCTGGCCATTCACCCGGATGATCCTCCCTTTTCCCTCTTCGGCCTGCCACGGGTAATGAGCACGGAAGACGACGTTGTCAAATTATTCTCGGAAGTGAGTGATCCGTCGAACGGCTTGTGTTTTTGTACCGGTTCGTTCGGAGTGAGAGAAGACAATGATCTGCCCGGCATGGTGGATCGACTCGGATCACGTATCCATTTCATCCATCTGCGCAGTACATTGAGGGACGCGGCAGGTAATTTCCACGAGGCCGATCACTTGGCCGGAGATGTGGATATGTACGCGGTGATGAAAGCATTATCCAGGGAACAGCAAAAACGGGAGGAATCCATTCCCATGCGACCTGATCATGGCCACCGGATGCTGGATGATCTGAAAAAAACAACCAATCCTGGTTATTCTGCCATCGGCAGGCTGCGGGGACTGGCCGAACTGCGAGGATTGGAACTGGGCATTCTGCGATCTGTATAACCAAGCAAGATATGAGAAGGAGTATTATCTATTTTTTATTGGTCAGCTGTTGTTTGTTTGCGGCATGTAATTCGAGCACCCGCGTGAAGCATCTGAAACTGGCACATGGTCTGCCGGCTGACCATCCGGTACATCAGGGAATGGTGTTTATGGCCGACCGCCTCAAGGAATTGTCCGATGGGCGTATGGAGATCGAGGTCTATCCCAGTGAACAACTGGGATCGGAGCGTCAGTGTCTGGAATTGCTACAGATCGGCAGCCTGGCCATGACCAAAGTGTCGGCGGCGGTGATGGAAAACTTCGCTCCGAATACCAAGGTAATGAGTCTTCCCTACATCTTTCGCGATCGGGAGCATGTGTTTAAAGTGCTGGATGGAGAGATCGGACGGCGACTGCTCATCCAGGGTGAAGATTACTGGCTGCGCGGACTTACTTATTTTGACGCGGGCATGCGTTCCTTTTATACCAAAGACCGGCCGATACATACCCCAGCCGACCTGGAAGGCCTCAAGATACGGGTTCAGGAAAGCCAGACCGCCATACAACTGGTGCGTTCGCTCGGAGGATCACCCACTCCGATCTCTTATGGAGAATTGTATACTGCCCTGCAGCAGGGTGTAGTGGATGGTGCAGAGAACAACCCTCCCAGCTTTTACACCTCCCGGCACTACGAAGTTTGCAAATATTATACCCTCAACGAGCATACTGCGGTACCGGATATTTTGGTGATCGGTACAGTAGCCTGGAATGACCTGAGTGAACAGGAGCAGCAATGGCTGCAACAAGCTGCCGACGAAGCCAAAGTGAAGCAACGGGAACTATGGGCCAAAGCCGAACAGGAATCACTGGATGCCGTACAGGCAGCCGGCGTGGAGATCATTCACCCCGATAAAACACCCTTTGCCGAGAAAACGGCTGTTGTATTGGAAGGCTTTAAAGACGATGAAAAGATCTACAAATTGATCAAGGAAATACAGGCGGTGCGGTAGCAGGTAGATTACAGGACTTTGAGATCCGGAGACTGTAGAGGAAAAGAAGTTAAAGAGATGAGATCTTTGGGAATGAAAATTGAAAAATGCCCTCTACAAGTCCCAACGTCCAAATATCCCAACACCCCTGATCAAAATCGCAAAAAAAAATTAGAAAAATGCGAGCGCGTATAGACAAGATCGTAGGAAATTTTCTGGTCTTACTGATGGCGGTGATCACGCTTGATGTATTATGGGGCGTATTTACCCGCTATATTCTGGGTGATCAGGCCAGCTGGTCGGAAGAACTTGCCCGTTTTTTGCTCATCTGGATCGGTGTACTTGGCGCAGCGTATGCTTCGGGTCAGCGCATGCACCTCGCCATTGATTTACTTGGGCCCAAACTGGAGCCGCACAAACACCGGCGTCTCCAGCGTTTCATTGATCTGCTGATCCTGTTATTTGCCCTGTCAGTACTCCTGGTCGGTGGTCTGCGGTTGCTGTATATCACACAGGTACTGGGACAGCTGTCGCCTTCGCTGAGGGTTCCGATGGCAGTGGTGTACAGTGTATTACCGATAAGCGGACTGTTGATCGTTTACTACAAAATTCTGGACATTCAAGCTAAAGAGATCTGATCCATGGAGATACTTGTACTTGTTCTTTCATTTATTATTCTCATCGGTATTGGCGTGCCGATCGCCTGGAGTATCGGTATCAGTAGCATTTTGACCATGCTGGTCAGTATTCCATTCATTCCGGCTTTTACCACGGTGGCCCAACGCATGGCTACCGGTCTGGACAGCTTCGCGCTGTTAGCTATTCCTTTCTTTATTCTGGCCGGCCATATCATGAACCGGGGAGGTATTGCCCGGCGACTGATCAATTTTGCCAAAACCCTGGTGGGCAGCCTGCCCGGCGGACTGGCGCACGTAAATATTATTGCCGCCATGATGTTCGGCGCCATTGCGGGATCGGCTGCTGCTGCGGCTTCTGCAATCGGCACTTTCATGGGCCCGACGATGGAAAAGGAAGGATACTCCAAAGAGTTTTCCGCCGCAGTAAATATTACTTCTTCCACTACCGGACTGGTAATCCCCCCCAGCAATATCCTGATCGTATATTCACTGGCAAGTGGTGGAGTCTCCATTGCCGCCTTATTCCTGGCCGGTTATATACCGGGTATACTCACAGGAGTATTTCTGATGATAGTGGCGGCGGTCTGGGCCAAGCGTCGTGGATTTCCGGTGGGAGAGCGCAGCAGTCTCGGGGAAGTATTCCGCACCTTTATTGATGCCTTGCCCAGTCTGTTATTGCTCATCGTGGTGATGGGTGGTATTGTTGCCGGTATCTTTACGGCTACCGAGGCCTCAGCGGTAGCCGTGCTATACTGCCTGATGCTTACTTATTTCTACAAAGAAGTTAAACTAAAGGACATGCCCCAGATCCTCCTGAGTTCGGTGGGGACTACGGCGATCATTATGCTGCTGATCGGCACCTCCATGAGTATGTCCTGGATTATGGCTTACGAAAATATACCGCAGGCCATCACGGAGTTTCTGCTGTCGATCAGTGACAGCAAGGTCGTTATTCTGATCATCATTAACCTGTTGCTGCTATTCGTGGGGGTTTTTATGGATATGACGCCCGCAGTACTCATTTTTACCCCCATTTTCTTACCGATCGTAACGCAGTTGGGTATCCACCCGGTGCATTTCGGCATCATTATGGTACTCAATCTTTGTATTGGACTGTGTACGCCACCGGTGGGTTCCATTTTGTTTGTGGGGGTTAGTGTAGCGCAAACTTCCATTCAGAAAGTGATCCGTCCCTTATTACCGCTTTTTGTTGCGATGCTGATTGCTCTGATCCTGGTCACCTATATTCCGGCCCTGAGTATGTGGCTGCCTGGGGTGTTCGGATATTAGTTTTGAGGTTTGGCAGCTGTATCCGTTTGGCGTGTAATAAAATGTGAACAAGTCGTCTCAAAGGGGTGAAGGACGCTACTTTCAACGCAAAAAGCTAAAGTCTTTGTCTTTGCGATAAAAAAGAGCGGGGAGCGGAGCACAAACGGCTGCCTACTCCCCACCTCCGGGTAAGCGGAGTTCAATCCTTTTTACATGGGATGAATATCAGATGCTCCGGAGGCACGCTGATGGGTAATATTCGGTTTCCCACGGTAATAGATATCGCTGGCCCCGCTGGCTTCCATTTCCAGTTCTTCCTTCACCCATACATAGGCATCGGAGCCGCCGCTGGCGTATAATTTACATTTTTTGATCTCCAGATCTTTCGCTTTCAGGTCACTTCCACCGCTGGTCTGTGCCTTCAATTCATTGACGCTGCCTCTGAGTTCGGCATCCGAGCCGCCGGAAAGATTACAAAATACCTGACCGGCATCCATTTCAAAACGAATATCACTACCGCCGCTAAGTTCGATCTTAAAGTCGGAAAGCTTGAAGCGCTGTGTTGAATATACATCAGAACCGCCGCTGGCTTCAATACCGGAAAGTTCGGGCAGGGTGATGTGAACTTCCAGTTTTTTGGCTTTTCGGTAAGATCCATCCATCTCGATGGATAATACCTTTCCGCTCACTTTTGTGATGATCCGGTCAGCAAGATTATCATCTGCTTTTACCATGACGCTGGATGTGTTGCCGGGTGTCAGGTAAACGTCGATGCCATCTTCAACATCAATGAAAGAAAAATTAGCAAGAGAACGCTCTTGTTCTATTACCTGCCCGCTTCCGGTCTGAGCGGAAATATATCCAACCAAAAGAATAAAAATAAGGAAAGCGACCAGCTTTCTCAGGTCAATAAAGATCTCATTCATAGCTTTAATAATTGAGGAGTGTATGTAAAAAAAAATCGCCAGCCATTTTGCTCAAAAACGGCTGTTAAACAAATACCTTAGGGAAATCTTAGCAAGTAATCCGTGCTTGTTGGAAGGATTGGAATAAGCTTAAATGTATTGGTTTGGGATGTGTGTAAGTCGTATCTAAGCGTGCGAGCAAAAGTCGATAATATCAAGCTATTTGTTAGTACCAATTCCAGTCATCGTCATCTTCATCATCATCCCAGTCAAAACCGTCCATATCGTCGAACTCATTATCGAAGTGGTCGTCGAATAAAGGGGAATCTGTTTCCTGGGCATCCAGATAAGAATGTTCTTCTTCGTATAAAAAACTGTGGCCCGTCTCAAAATCGATTCCATCTTCCTCATAGTCGGCCAGCAAATTGTCAAAAAAGCGGCAATGGCAATACTCCCCCAGCTGGCAATTGCCTTTATCCTCGGCGGGATCGCAAAATTCGAAGAAATGCATATTGGCCTTCAAAAGGGGACTTTCCTGATCGAATCGTTTTCGAATGATCTCATATTGCAGGTCCTCGGGTACAGAGATTTGAAACACGACATGGCAGTTGTATTCCCCCAGCATATCTTTCAGTTCCTTTAAAAGGACGTGTACCTGGCGGTCGCTCAGGTATTTGGCGGGAGGAAATTGAATTTTTTTAAGACCGGTCCATTCCTCCAGGGATTTTCTGGGAGCGGTCTTGGGATCTTCCGTCCAGGTAAGGGATGATTCCTCGTTATCTACGAAGGACCACCAGGGTTCCGGTACATTGGCTTTAGCGTGCCGGATATCCTCAATCAGTTGACGGAAATATCGTTCCATACCCCTAAAATAAGGTTATACGAGCACAATTTCAAGGTAATAACCAAATGAAAAGAGAGTTTTTCCTTATTTCCGGACCGGTGCAATCAGTAAATTTGTATAATGAAGC
>JAGQXH010000058.1:0-5074 GCA_020436695.1 Lewinella sp.
TGGCAGATCGTATTGATCAGCACATCTGTGTTGGCAGTTGCCGGGGGGCTGAGCCTGGTTTTGCTGGTGGGAGACGGCCCATACCGGAAACAGGGGGCGCGATTCAACTGGATGGCGATCCCGGAGATCTTTTCCAGTAAGGATTTTCGCGCGGCGGCTCTGGGCTATTTCGGGCATATGTGGGAGTTGTACACCGTCTGGACGTTTATCCCCCTGCTGTTGCAAACCTATATTGAATTTTCGGGGGCTTCGCTCACCATTCCCTTCTGGACATTCATGATCATCGGGAGCGGGGCCGTTGCCTGCGTGGTGGGAGGTTATCTTTCCCTGAATAAGGGAAGTGCACCGGTGGCTTTCGGTATGTTGCTTACCTCCTGCATTTGCTGCCTGGTCTCTCCCTTGCTGTTTTACCTGCCGGTTGCGGCCTTTTTGTTGATAATGTTCGTATGGGGATTTGCCGTGGTTGGTGATTCGGCACAGTTTTCGGCCATTGTCGCCAAAACCGCTATCCCACTCTATAAAGGTACGGCCCTGACCGTAGTGAACGGGATAGGTTTTACCATTACAGTATTCAGCATTCAATTCTTCAGTCTGTTACTGGAAGACTGGCCCGCACAATATCTCTTTATGATCCTGGCTATAGGGCCGGTCTTAGGATTGTTGTTCTTTAAGCGGCTACTTGGAAGGTTTTAGATGCCGGACAAAAAAAGCAGGCAGCCAAAAAAATCTGACTGCCTGCCCAAAATTAACCGGGCTACCTGTTATACCCGGTTGAGGGACTTATTTCAGGTAGCCCGGTTAATAACAGGTAGCCCGGTTACCTGTTATACCCGGTTGAGGGACTTATTTCTCAAAACTCCTTTGGTGGTCTTTACTCCATGACCACAAACAGTTTATAATTACCTTTTCCGTCCAGCACGATGTAAGTGCCGGTGGAGACGTTCTCCAACCCTACCTGCAATTCGTTCCATCCGACCTGGATGAGGGCTGGATCCACGTTTTTCACCAGTCTGCCGGTCGGATCCATGATCCGCAGCGGTGCCCGGTCGGTTTCCGAATAGTATCTGATCGTGATGGAATTACCGGTTGATGCGGGGTTGGGGAATACCTGGAGTTCCGGAGCCGGTGTTTCGGCGCTGGAGGTTATAGTAATCGAGTGCTTATCCATCTCGAGTTGTTTATTTTTAGTGGTCTTATCTACAAGATGGCTTTCCTTTATCAGTTCTGGTCGGAGCGGAGTCGAGGTGATAGTGTCAGCTCGAGAATTACTCGATATTTCACTGGATACAGAGGTGACGCAATCGCCTTGTTCTTTGAGGTAGGCTGTCGTTACCTTGACCGGACAAAGACCTCTTGGCCAGCGAGCCCAGACCTTATAGGTCCCGGCGGGAAGATCTCTAAAAATATAACTTCCATTTTGATCACTTTTTCGATAAAAAGGCCCATTTATTCCGCTGATACTAAATTCCATTGCATCCATATCCGGGTGGTCTGCGAAATTAAAGGCTATTGATCCGTTACGTTCTCCGCATTCAGGATGAGTGATAATGACTTTTGTTCTTGGTATAGAATAAATAGTTACCGTCACCGCATCCCTGGCTTCACAATTATTTTTATCCGTTACTTTAACTCTATAAGTATGTTCTTTATTTGCATATTCGTTCAGTGTAGCCTGGAAGGTCTGCGTAGGCTCAGTGATGCCATTACTCCATCTATAGATCCAACCATTTGCTTCGTTTACCTTTAGAGTTATCAGTTCACCTTCACAGACGGAAATATTGGGCCCTGCATCGATACTTGGGCCGGGAATATCTTCAAGTTTAACCCGACCGAGCTTACTTGGACAACTGTCGTTCCCCCAGCGTACCCACAATTCATAACTACCTGCTGATAATTGATCAATTACAAGTTTTTCCTCAGAATCATTAACTTTTACATAGTTTCCTGTCATTCCATTAACGCTAAACTCAATTTTGCCTTGTTGAGGATGATTATTAAAATTAAAGGTAATTGAACCATTATTTTTTCCGCAAGTTGGTCGTTTGAAGGTGTACGTAGCTTGTGGCCTGGAGAGAACCGTAACATTTACATCATCGCTAGCCTTGCAGCCAAAAGCATCAGTAACAGTTACGCTATATTGAAAAGTTTTGTTTTTATATTTACTCAATGTTGGTACAATAGTCTGTGAATTTGTCGTAGCTCCATTACTCCATTCATAAGACCAGGTACTATTTTTTTCTACCTCCAATCTTGCATAACTGTTTTCACAGACTACTACATCGGGACCCAGGGCAATTTCCGGACCAGGAATATCTTTTAGCACAACTACATCAATTTGCACTGGGCAACTGCTGCTATTCCATCGTGACCAAAGGCTGTACTCTCCTGCGCGTAAGTTCTCATACGTTATGCTTCCTGCACGATCTTTTACTGATTGATAGGTTCCAAATTCTCCGTTTATGCTAAATTGCATGGAGTTACGATTTGGATGATCTTCAAATTTAAAAGTGATTGATCCGGTAGCTTGGCCACAATGGGCATCTTTAGTACTGACGGTAGCCTTCGGGACAGACAGAACCCTGATATCTTCAAAGTCACTGCTCATACAACCGTACTGATCAGTTACCGTTACTGTATATCGGAAGGTCATATCTGCATATTGGGAGAGATTGGGCGTGATAATCTGGACCGCAGTAGTGTCTCCGTTATTCCAGGCATATTTCCATCTATTTTTTTGAATGGTACTCAACTTGACCGTCTCTCCTTCACAAATGACATTTGCACTTGAAGTAATATCAATTATTGGGCAGGATTCGCCATATTTTAACCTAAGGACTCCCAAGTCTACAGGACAAGAATCATCATCCCATTTTACCCAAGTGTCATAGTAGCCAACAGGCAGGTCTTTGAAAGTATATTCTCCAATATTGTCTGGAATAGCGTGGTATGGCCCGTCTTCCCCCGTGAGACTTACTCTCATGAAATCATGATTCGGATGGTCCAAAAAGCTTAGAATAATCTTTCCCTTTTGCAAAGCATCATCCGGGTGATCCAAATTGATCAATACCTTTGGTTTTGATTTGGCTGTTATTTTTATCTTATCCTGCCCACTACAACCATTCCGGTCGGTAACCGTGATCCGGTAAGTGAAGATCTGGTCAGCATATTGATCAAGTACGGGCGTAAGGCTTAATCTTCTTTTTCTTGCTCCGGTATTCCACTGATAGGAAAGATTAGAACCGGTAACGATAGGATCAATGACAATTGACTCTCCTTCACATATTTCAAAATTTGAGCCCAAATTTACTGTGGGAGCAGGCTGATTCACCAGATCAAAAGTACCCAGATGCAAAGGACAATCCCCATTACTCCACCGCGTCCAAACATCATAGCTACCTTCACTTAGATTGGAATAAATGAATTGTCCAATATTATCGGCTACTTCCAGATAATCACCATTTTCTCCATTAATGCTAAATTCAATATTATTTCGCTCCGGATCGTCCGTAAAGCTGAGCGTAAATTCGCCGTTCTGTAAGTCACAACTGGGATTTCTGACCTGAATGGTCACCGGAGGAGCCGGAATGACGGTCAATTCGATCAACTTGATCAGATCACATCCGCTGCTGTTTTGGTAGTAGAGCCAATAGATGCCTGAATGTGAAGGATTGACGGCATCAAAACTTAGTGTAGAAGCATTGGCCATGAGGCCGTTCGGGCCTCTCCATTGATATTTGATGGTCTCATAACGGTCAGTACCCAATGTCAGAGCCTCTCCTTCGCAGATTTCGAGCGTACAGTTGGTCAATTCGCGCCAACCCACATCTGGGAAATTAACCAGACAGCTCACATCAGTAATATCGGTACTGCCGGCTCCATTGTCACAGGGGCAGGCCGAGTAGGTCGTACCGTCCACCCGTATATCTCCACCTCCATCTTCGGTGATCATCAGGGTCTGTACGCCGGAGTTGAGTGCACTAAAGCAGAACTCCTGAGCCTGGTAATTAGTTAGCCCCGCTTCATTATCAAAGGTCATCAACCGGTTGTTGAGGAAGATGCGCATACTGCCGTTGCCGGAACTGAAACCTACCGTCAGGCAGATCTGCTCACCGGTTTCCATAAATGGGAATTGTAAGGTTAGCGTATCTTCTCCGTTTCTCACAGCATCGGAAAATAAACCGTCAGGCATACCAGAGGCCGCCTGGGCCTGGTTGCGGGTCATGCCCGCGTAATCGATCACGACACCTCCGCTTGGTACGGAATTGTCGCCACAGCTGCATTCCGCAGTCATCAGTAGGCCAACGTCGTCAATACAAGCACTGAAGTCGTTGAGGTCACCACTGGCCACGGAGATGGCGTCCATATCACAATCATTTTCAGGTTGGGCTACCCACCCGGCCGGTTCGTTGCCATCTACTACACCGTCAGCGGTACAGGGATTATTTGGTGCGGCATCATCCCTGTCACAAATACCGTCATTATCCGAATCGATGAGATCGCCCCGGCAGTTGCAATCCTCACGCCAGACGTCATTGGTCGTACAATCGGACCCGTCATCACAGGGTGTACCAATCAGGCTGTTGTCAATATCCGGGCATTGGTCGATAGCATCACAGAAGCCATCATTATCGGCATCTGGTGCGTCACCCGGACAATTACAATCTTCCGGATGGCCATCCTCGATCCATTGGCGGATGAGGGCCAGTTCCTGATCATCGATATTACCGCCCACCCGATCATTCATGGATGGGCCAAAAAAGGCCGTACCGCAGCCGTCGTATTGATCGGTAGTTATGATTTCGATAAGGGTTGTCCCTGTAAGAATATTGGTACCGCATTTATTACCTCCCATTATCGCAGTGGCGTAAGAGGTCAGGTTTAAGCCGCCGGCCGCACCCGCACCGTGGCAACCGGTACAGCCGTTCTCCTGAAAGATGGGGCCGACTGTTGACCAACCCACGATCCCATTATCGCATTCGTCATCCGCATTGGCCACATAGCCCAATGGCGGATCACAACTCTGCACACTGCCGGCCGGGTCGCCCAGTCCATCTCCATCCGCGTCGATGTACCA
>JAGQXH010000058.1:5084-19583 GCA_020436695.1 Lewinella sp.
CCTGGGCCGTTGCATACGCCGCAGGCATCTACCGCGCCGTAACAGGCATTGGGGTTGATGTTAAATTGCACTTCGCCCAGTGAAGCACAGGCACCGTCTCCATAGGTGGATACCACGGTGATCAGGATCTTTTTTACAAAGACTCCACCAAAGTCAGGACCATCGAAGCCGGTGTAGGCGTCTTTTTCGGATCCTTTTGGGAAGGTAAATGATCCGAGGGAGGTCCAGGTCACGCCATCCACCGAGTAGTCAACCAGGGCATCCTGAATACCCATCACACTTTCACCAGTACGGTTGGCATTCCAGATATGGCTTTGTGTAATACTTTGCGACTGGTCGAATTCGTAGAGCAGCCAGTGCGATTTTCGTCTGACTGGATTCGGATTGGATGTCGTCTGGCAAGACACCCAACTGTAGTTCCAGTTATTGGCCGTATCCTCATCCGTGCAGATCTGGGCCGAAAGTCCGGTCAGGAAGAATAGGATGAGTAGGAGGGGGAGTAGGTATTTAATACAATGAAATATGTTAGTAGGCATTTTATTTCTTTTTGATGAGCTTAGATAAACACACAAGCTTTAGCTCATGATACCAAGAGGACGACCGGTGGAAGTAGGTGTCCAGAAATTTCGGATATTCGGCAATATCTGATCCAGATCGGCGGCCGAGGCTCCGAACCACAGTCCCAATTCTGCAAAGTATTCATCGGTTGAGGTAGTCGGAATCAACTGTGATCCGCCCAGATCCTGGGGATTGCCGGCGTACATATCCGGATAGCGGCCATAAATACGCTGGCCGTTGACCTCTCCTCCGAACACCAGGGCGTTGCCGCCCCAAGCGTGATCGGTACCGTTACCATTGGATACCAGTTTGCGACCGAAATCGGAAATGGTGAAAGTGGTAACATTGTTTTCCATGCCCAGTTCCTTGAGCACTTCGTAAAAGAAATTAATGCCGTCGTTCAATTCTCGTAGTCGGTTGGCATGCCCGGCAATACCTCCATCGTGGGTGTCAAAACCACCCATAGTGACGAAGAAAGTCTGATAGTTGACATCAAGTACATTCCTGGCGGCAATCGTTTTGGCAACTACGTTCAGTTGTCGGGTCAATCCATTGTTGGAAACAAAAGGTGTATTGAAAGCCTGGCCGCTGGAAATAGCATTACTCAATTCGATAGAACTACCAAAGGCACCCAAAACCGTATCGGAATAGGCTTGCTTTAGTATATTCTGGTAAGTGACGTCCAGCAGGTTATCCAGGGTTTGTCGCTTGAGGGTCTCGTAAAAACTGGTGTTGCCGGTACCGTTCAATAAAATGGTGCCATTTCCGCCGGTATCCAGGGTGAGCGGAACTACCCGCCGTCCCTGCTGCAGAATGTTATGACCCGCCAGCGACAGGTTCATTGATATGTTTTGATTGTTGTTATTGGTGTAAAGTATATCTGCCATTCGTCCGGCCCATCCAAGAGAAGCTTTATCCTGCGGTACGGAGGTCATCCACTGGTCGGTTTGATCGGAGTGTGAGAACAGAGAACGTGGCCTTTCCACCGAGCGGTCCCGGAATTTTGCCACTGTGGTAGGTTCTACCAGGGTACCTACATTGGCCACAAAAGCGGCATCTCCGGATTCAAACAGTTGCTGCACATAAGGCATACTTGGATTCAAGCCGTATTCCTTACCATCGGAATTGACCGGATTTATCGGCAAAAGGTTGGCTTGTGGGATGGCCATCGAGCCGCGCACCCGGCGGTATTCATCGTATTCCGACTGGCCCCGCGGTACGAGCATATTAAAGCTGTCATTGCCGCCGCCAAGCAGGATACACACCAGTGCACGATAGCCTACGGGAGGCGAAAAAGGGCTGGTATTGGCCGCAGCGGCTGCGCTCACCAAACCCATATTGGTTATTCCATTGAGTAGAGTGGTCAGGCCCATAGACGCACAACCGCCGCCCAGGAGACCCATAAAATCTCTTCTATTATAGTGTTTATGTGACATGTCGATCTTTAGTTTTGGATGATGAAATCAGGGGATACACAGATGAAGTACACGGCATCTTTGATCAGATCAAGATTGGTGTAATCCGTGATGTTATTCCGGTATTGCTGCAAGGAGTTCTGAATGATAGAACTGGAGCGGTTGGATAACTGTCCGCGACACAGGAGGATATTGAGGTGATTCATCAATCCGGAAATGCCCTCATTGTTCAAGACCTGTAATTCTTTCTTGAAGTTATATTGAGGTTTGTCTCGATTATTAGTCGTCAAATCTCCCTCACCATTTCGCTGGGTTTTATTATCGAAAGGAATACCCTTTACCCGATCCTCCATTTGGTTGAAATATTCGATGGAAGTTACGGAATTGAATATTTCAAATTCCGGAGATACCAGCCCCATCGGTTTAACCACTTTCTCTTCGGCAAAGAAGGGCGAAAAGAAATTGAATACACTGGGAGAATTGAAAAATGACTGGCCTAATTTACCGAAATATTCTTCGTCTCTGAGAAAGAACTTGCCCGAATTAGTAGCCAATGTGAAAGCACAGAATAGTTTGGTAAAGCGTTCGTAAGGCTGTAAGAGTTTACCGCTTTCCGGGCGCTCGCTCCAATCACACTCTCGTGCCTCGGGATCGAGTAGGATCGCTTTGATAACGGCTCCCATATCGCCGCGAACGCCCTTGCCGTTGTCATTAAAAACAGTGGCTACGCGTTTGACATATGCGGGGCTAGGGTTAGATTTGACAAATTGTTGAATGAGACGGATGCTGACAAAAGGCCCTACATTAGGATGATTGAAGAGGATGTCGAGGGTTGCTTCCAGGTCATCCAGTCCCGATCTTCCCGGAGGAAGTACGATGTCATTGATGATGCTTTTTTCGGTAATATCGTGCTCTACCGGAAAGAGCAGCATGGGTAGTGCCAGATTGACCTGATCGGCATTATAAGTGAAGCTGGGCGCCGAGCCATCCTCTCTTTCGGCACCGGCCAGGCCGGTAAATACTTTAGCTATTTCCCGAATATCATCATTATCGTAAGTTGGTATTTCTTTGCCTTCACTGTCCAGTTTCGGCGTACCATCCAGGTTGAGTTGTACCAGGCCGATGGTGAACAATTGCATGATCTCCCGGGCGTAGTTTTCATCCGGATAGGTATTGCGGGTATAATTGGCCTGTGCGTTGCGGAAATGACTGAGGTACACGCCCATCATGGGGTGCAGCGTGACTTTTTCCAAAATATCGCGGTAATTTCCGAAAGCGCCATCGTAAAAAATATCGTAATATGTAGAGGCCTCGTAGCCGTTAATGCCGATCTGTTGCACCTGCAGGGAGATCACCATGACCTGTAGCAAGGCGCTGGCCATTTTTTGGCGTAACTTATCTTCTTCGGAGAAAACCTTGGTATAAAAAGTGAAGTTGTTGAGTTCACCTCGGTTAAATTCATCGCCCAGGATGCCCCGGATGTAAAGCTGATTGTCCTGTACGGCTTTGCTGAATCGGGTGTAGGGCATACTCATCTGCGCATCGATCCAGGCTTCAATACCGTCACTGGTGATAGTGTTGATATCTGTCAGGTTATGACCCAGGGTCGCCTGTGCCAGAAACCGGGAAGCTCCGGCTCTGTCCGGCGTGATGCCAGTACCGGTAAGGGTCTCGTCGGACATGGCCGTGTTCGATCCACTCGATTTTACTTTCATTCCAGTGTTGTGTCCGTTGCCGTAATAATCGTAATACAGCTGGGCTTTAACATCGGAGCCTATCAACAGGCCAAGGGCAATAAGGAGGGGAATACATAGGGATAAAAAGACATTTTTCATCAGTCCCACTTTGTTTTAAAGTTAAGATAGTTGGATAATAAAGCTGTAGTTAATGTGCTATCTTGGGAAATTCAATATGTTCAATGGGTCGATGATCAAATTGTATTTGTAACAACTGGAGGCACACAGAAAAAAGTTAAAACGGACTATGAACTTTCTGATATGTTATTATTCTGTAAGGGCTTTAAGACGATGCTGGAGAGGAACATCGGACAATAGAACATTGCCTGCTACCGGTAGTACCAGTGACAGTAAGGTCTATTGGATCGTACTTGAAAAGGCGGTATAGGATTGTAAAAGCTCCAACTGATGATGGGGGGATCAGCTGAAAGGGCGGTAGCATTATTATCACATAAGCCGGATAATAATTTCCGCATTTAAGATCCGACCTCAAAAGATCCGATCATTTAAGTTTTCGATAGTATTAGTTGTCGTAAATGAAGCGTATTTCAATTAGCAGAACTAGCCGCATTCAATCTTTAAGATATGCAAATGGGTAAATGACCGGCAAATTTTCCCTCCTAATTGAACTATGCAGTGGTCATTCTTGTAAGCGGCCTTACTAGCATAAGACCAAACATACGAATTACCAACGGTATTTTTTAGGGGCATGTTATCTTTGGGGGCGGATTTTTTTAATTTTTTTGCAAGTTTCGTGTTTTTTCTGCTGTTTAGGCGAGTAAACCTGTTTATTTAAATTAAGTCTAAATAAATTTGCGGGAATGACGAATCAGCCGTAATTTCACGTTTAAATTATAAATTAGTCTGAAAAGTCTCTGGTTGCAATTCATAAGTCGCTAACATTCAGATAACTGCAAAAAACAAGGTAAACCGCATTAATTAAGCAGGTTTTCGAAATTCCTTCATAAGCAGTAAACTGGCTTATGACTTGTGGCCTACACCTATTTATTTAAGAAGTTCGTCAATTCCGGGGTTATGGACAGTATTACTGTAGTTTTGGCAGATGAGCAGCATCTGGTGAGAACCGGCCTGAAGCAGGTATTAGGGCAAGCTGGTAATGTAGAAGTTGTAGGTGAGGCAAGTGATGAAGAAGAGTTACTGGAGCTCATCCAGGAGCAACAGCCCCGGATCGTGATCATGGACTACAATCAGCCGGATAGTTTTCAGCACGAAACGGTCATGGCCATCAAGCAGCGATCCCCGCGCACCAATATATTGATCATTTCCGCAGATAATGAAAAGCAAAGCATTTATCGGGTACTGGAGAATGGTGTCAGTAGTTTTATCACCAAGACCTGTGGAGAAGAGGAGATCATCGATGCGGTAAATGCTACAGCTAAAGGGGAGAAGTTTTTCTGCACCAAAGTAGTTGACTACCTCCTGGAAAAATCCTTCTCGAAGGAGGAAGAAAATTGTGCTCCCACTCCGCTGACCAGCCGTGAAATAGAGATCGTCCGCCTCATTGCCAAAGGGCTTATTGCCAAAGAAATTGCGGGTGAATTGAATCTCAGTGTGCACACCGTATATACTCACCGCAAAAAGATCATGAAAAAACTCGCCATCGGCAGCTCATCCGAGCTGGTGTTATATGCTGTAAATCAAGGTATTCTGTAAGGGCAATATTTTTTTTAAAAAAAACTCCTTCTTCAGGCAGCGAATGATTCATTCATGGAATCTACTATATAACTGTATGCAAATTCCATGAAACGAATATAGCTGCCAAAGGGCAGCCCAAAATTTTTCACAGCGATTTAATACCTGAACCGGTTGGGGAAGCCTGCCTCGCTTCTTATTGGTAGGTTTCGGCAGCGTAATCCCAAAGATCCTAAGGGACTTCGATAGTGCCGAATATAAAAATACAAAATGTGCTGGCCTATCCCGACCGGTTCTTTTTTAACTTTTGAGGAGAGTGAATAGCGGAAAAGGTAAAATCGCACATTAATACGAACACTGTTTTCCTTCAATAGATTTTTCATTTCAAGGCCGCCAGCTTCCGGAGTTGGCGGCCTTTTTTCATAGTTGTGGCACACTTCCAAAGTATGCCACAACCATAAAAAAGGGCATCCCGCCGAAGCGGAATACCCCCGTGGAAGTCGTCGAAAAACTACCAATTCTTATAACCGGGGTATAGCCCCGGACTTTCTATACCCAATATTATTGCTTACCGAAAGGAGGCCGCGTAAGGAACAACTTATGCATCCGTCTTTTGGCCCTTAAGTCTCCTTTTCCCTCCAAACCCGCTTCAAAGGCAATCTGGAACAGTTCCTTCCCCAGCTCCAGATTATTCAGGATCTCGGTGTGTTCATCTTTCGCATCGCTAACCAGATAAGCTACCCTCGCCGGACGAAAGGATTTATTTTTTTCTTTTTTGTGGCTACCTTCCAGGTGCCTGCACAGCGAATCAAAATGTAAACCCAATTGCTCGAATGTCAGTACATTGTTAGGATGACGGCCGTAGCGAATATCACCTCTACCTTCCCGATAGACCTCCATTTCCCAGCCTGTACCGTCGCTCAGACGGATTAAGAGCGTATCACCGTGCAACCAATAATTTTCTACGGTCGACCCGCCGGAAGGCACCCACTGGCAACAGAAAAAGATGCCCAGGCCCACTAAGAGCAGGATCATGCTGGAAACTAGTGTCCTCACAATGGAGTAGATTTGTGGATGTATTACAACCCTAAAGATGCAGAAGTGTTTTATTTTGGTGTACTGAAGTTGTAATTCTTAGCTTTGCAGAAAAAAAACAAACGTGATCCAGTTTTCGCGATTTCAATTGAATAACGGCCTTCGATTGCTGGTGCATGAGGATGAGAGCACTCCCATGGTGGCTGTAAATATACTGTACAACGTAGGATCGAAGGATGAATCGCCGGAGAAGACCGGCTTCGCCCACCTGTTTGAACATCTGATGTTCGGTGGCTCCGCCAACGTCCCCGATTTTGACGGACCCATTCAGATGGCAGGAGGAGAAAATAATGCATTCACCAATAATGACATCACCAACTTCTATAATGTGCTGCCGGCGGCCAACCTGGAAGTAGCCTTGTGGCTGGAGTCCGATCGGATGTACAGTCTGAACTTCGACGAGCAGGTACTCGATGTGCAGCGAAAGGTGGTAGTGGAAGAGTTCAAGGAAAGCTGCCTGAATCAGCCCTATGGGGATGCCTGGCACCATCTGTCGGCGATGGCCTATAAGGTACATCCTTACCAGTGGCCCACGATCGGTAAAGTGCCCAAGCACGTGGAAGATGCCACGATGGAGGATGTAAAAGCGTTCTACTTCAAATATTACCGGCCTAATAATGCTATTCTGGTGGTGAGCGGTGCTGTAGATCCGGAAGCAGTATGCCGGCTCACCGAAAAATGGTTCGGTGACATTCCCGCCGGGCATACACCGCAGCGACGGCTCGAACCCGAACCCCCGCAAAAGCGTCTGGAAAGAAGGATCAGCGACTCTACTAATATTCCTACCGATGCACTCTATCTGGCTTTCCACGTGGAAGATCGTCTGCATCCGGACTATTACGTTGCCGATCTGTTATCGGATATACTCTGCAATGGGCCTTCCAGCCGACTGTACCGGCAATTGCTCAAAACGGAGCAGCTGTTTGCTTCTATTGACTGCTACGTGACCGGAAGTGTCGACCCCGGTTTGCTGATCATTGAAGGACGTCCTTCGGAAGGCGTATCGCTCGAAACGGCCGAAGCAGCCATTTGGCGGGTGATCGAAGAAATGAAAGCAGAGGGCGTTTCCGAAAGGGAATTGCAAAAGATCAAGAACAAGGCAGAGACCAATCTGACTTTCTCCGAGCTCAATGTGCTTAATAAAGCCATCAACCTGGCCTTTTATGAACTGCTGGGTGACGCGGCGCTCATCAATGAAGAGAACCTACAGTATCAGCGCGTTACTTCCGACGATATTCAGCGGGTGGCCCGGCAGGTGCTGACTGAGGATAATTGCTCGCAGTTGTACTACCGGTGTCAAACGGCTGAAGCGTAGCGGTTTTCACGATTGAAAATGGGTAGTAGAGAGATGTAGAAATTAAAACGCTGAGTTCATTTCCATAATATGAACTCAGCGTTTTAATTTCTAAATGCCTCAATAATTCTCCAGAAACTCCCTACTGCCCGAATAACTCCGCCAGCTTTTGCTCCAGCTGTGCCCCTCTTAAATTGCGGGCCAGTATCTTACCGTCGGCGTCCAGCAGAATGGTATGAGGAATGGAACTCACCCCATAAGTTTGGGCGACTTCGTTTTGCCATCCTTTCAGATCGCTGACGTGGTGCCAGACCATATTGTCCTGCTCAATGGCCTGTAACCAGCGATCCTTGGTCTTATCCAGACTGACACTCAGTATGTCGAAGCCTTTGTCCTTGTATTTCTCGTACACCCGAACCACATTGGGATTTTCCCGCCGGCAGGGCCCGCACCAACTGGCCCAGAAGTCGAGCAATATCACTTTGCCGCGCAGGTCACTCAGGGATAGGTCTATTCCTTCCGGATTTTGTTGGGTGAAATCAGGTGCAACGCCGCCTATCATCAGATTGCGGGAATCTTCCAGTTCCTTTTTCAGACGGGTGGTAAGTTCGGGTTCTGTAGCCCGGAAACCTTCAATGAAGCGGTCGGCGAAGTAGATATAATTGGCGTGGTTTTTTTGTTTTAATGCCGCAAGCAAACCGGCGTAGGCCAGTTTCTGGGCGCGGGATGCTGCCGGTATTTTATCCAGCGCTTTTTCCATGTAATGTTGGTGCAGTTCATCCGGCAGCCCTACGCTGCTGAGGGTGGTAGCATAACCTTTGAAGCTTTCGTAGGTCCAGGGGCTTTTACCGTAGATCTCATCCGAAAAATCAGCAAAGCGGAAGAAATTGTCGGCAAAATATCCCAATTCACTATCGTATTCCTGGCCGTTGTGCGGGTAGCTCAGATAAGTGTTAAGGGAAACAATGCTACCGAATAAGGGGTTGTCCTCTTTTTGCTTTTCCAGAAAAGCAATGCGTTCATCGTCCAGTGCTTTTAGAGAATTGAGCAGATCCTCTTTTTGGGAATCATCGCTCTGTATCCGCTGCAAATTGCGTAGTAGTTGGGAATTCTGGCGATTAAAGTCCTCCATTTTGGTTTTCAGCTCGCGATAGGCAGTGTTGATGGGGGAATTAACAAATTCCAGATTGCGCAGCTGACTACAGTTGCCGCGTACCGTAACTTCCTCTTCCTGGCCAAGAATGAGTGGAACGGCATTGCGATCACTGGGGCCAATGTAGTAAAACCCGGGCTCTCCCGCCGGCACCGTAAACCTGAAGTTCTGTTTATCATTTTGGGCCGATTGAACGAGGGCAAATCCGAAACCATCGAATTGATAAAGATGCATGACGTTGCCGCATCCCAGGATCTCAGCCTGTAGCGTGATCTCTTTATCGGTAGTAGGAGCGGCATGGATCAAACTGATCAATAGTATGACTAATGCGCTAAAGCTAAAGTAATTGTGATTTTTCATATTAACATTTTTGCTATCGGAACGATGGTGTCAGGTGAATGGACTGCCGTTGTATTGCACAGGTATTGTTCTCCGAAGATCTCAAACCTGGGAAAAAGCCTCCCAAAATTAAATGATTTATCAGGTATTTTCAAAATATGAATAATCTGTAGGTGATTTATAAGTAGCACAATGGTGCAGTCATCCATCCTGTAAAGCGGCTTACTGGTCTAAAATATCAGTGCCTCGTCGATCACATCTGACAATTTCGTGTTTTAAATACAGACACTCCCCGGAATTGATTAATTTTAGGAGACAGTTCCAAAACGATTGGAAGATTTTGATAATTGCCTGGGAGACCAGGAACTGTATCTTCATGTATAATTAAATTGCATTATGTCTTTTCAACAAAGATCCGATACAGGAGGGAGTCCGATGAGTACCATCACCGGGATCATCATTGCTGTATTGTTCTTTTTACTGCTTTTTTATCTGACCAAGATCGTCTTTACGGTGCTGTGGTATGCGGCTCCGATCCTGTTTATTGCTTCACTCATTATTGATCATACCGTCTTTCTGGGATATGCTAAATGGATCGGGGGGCAACTCAAGAAGAACGCCATCGTTGGTATCGGGGCCATAGTATTATCGGCACTGTTATTCCCGTTGACGGCTTTATTCCTGTTGGGCAAGGCGCTTTTCCGCAAGAAAGTCAAGGATGCACAACGTGACTATGAGATCCGTACGAAGGGTGAGTTAATCGATTATGAAGTTGTGGATGAGGATGAAATGATGGATGAGGATCTGCGTTTACCCCCCATCGAACAGGAACCCCGTCGGTCTTCCCGTTCTACCAATAGTGAATATGATGATCTGTTTAGATAGCTTGTGAAACACATCAAAGGCGTTGAGTATTGAGATTACTCAAATTTAAGAGAGAATGCATAATTTTTACTTTCTGTATCTCACTACTCAACTCCATCTATTATCCGCATCCATTTCCTTGTTTCTTCCACTTATCAGCTTGATTGCCTTTTTATTAGGGCTTACCTATCTGCTGCTTATCCGTTTTTATCTGCGCGAATGGGAAAAATTACCCATTTGGCAGTTACCCGCTTCTTTTATGCCCACTACTTCGGTCAGTATTCTCATTCCCGCACGAAATGAGGCGACGCGAATACGGAACTGCCTGGAACACATCCGCCGCCAAAATTACCCACCGGATCTGTTGGAAATATTGGTGATCGATGACCATTCCTCGGACGGCACCGGTGCGCTGGTACGATCGCTAAATGATCCGTTGATCCACATATTTTCGTTACCCGAAGGAGAAGAAGGGAAAAAGGCGGCTTTGGCCTATGGTATTCACCGGTCTGCCGGTAAACTGATCATTACTACCGATGCAGACTGCCTGGTACCGGAACAATGGCTCTCATATCTGGTATCGTATTATGAAGCGCATAATCCGGTTTTCATCACCGCACCCGTTAATTTTTTTGCAGAACGATCAGCCCTGGAAAGATTCCAATCCCTGGATATATTGGGCACTATGATCCTCACCGGTGCCGGTATTCAGTCCGGTACCTTACACATGAGTAATGGCGCAAACCTGGCTTATCCCAAAACCATATTCGAAGCGGTGGGCGGCTTCACGGGCATCGATTATCTGGCGTCGGGAGATGATATGTTGTTGATGCATAAAATTGTTCAAACCTATCCTGGCCGGCTCGCATTCCTCAAGCAGCCACAGGCATCCGTTCATACATCTGCGGTCAGCAGCTGGCGGGCTTTTTTCCAGCAGCGCCTGCGCTGGGCCACCAAATCCGGTACTTACCAGGATTGGCGCATCATTGCCACCCTCTCACTGGTTTTTTTCCTTTGTTGGGGCATACTGCTGAGTCCCCTACTTGTGTTTTTCTGGGGCTTGTCCGGTTTGTTGCCATTTTTGTTGCTGCTCACTTTTAAGATGGTGGCCGATTATCAGCTGTTGGGTCGTGCCGCCCGCTTTTTTAATCGCCGGGAACTGATGCGTTATTTTTGGACCTCACAATTATTCCACATCATTTATATTGCATTGATCGGCTTGACGGCAAATCTGGTCAAACAGTATACCTGGAAGGGTAGGCGAGTGCAATAGCTGGTGTATATTATAATTTTTCTTATCTTTCCGACTGTGCCCCCGCGCTTTCTTTAATCAACCAATCTTACTGCTAACTCTGATGGAAAAACTGCTAATTGTTGTCGTCACTGTAACGCTTTTTACAGGCCTTTATCACTTTCTTTTTCCCAATCTATCTACTCATTATCCGGGTGATCATCATGGATCGGCTGCATTACATCAAATGGCCCTGCCGGCCTGCGATCGCTTGCAGGATTCTCTGAGCCTGGTTGCATTTTATCAGGCTACAAACGGAGCTGAATGGACCAATGCATGGGACCTGAGTTTACCGATGGATACCTGGTACGGAATCACATTTAATGCCGAAGGCTGTGTGGTAGAACTCAATCTGATCGGCAATAATTTATCCGGTATTTTACCGCCGGAATTGGGAGCCCTAAGTAATTTAAAGAAGCTGAATGTTTGGAACCATAGCCAGATAACGGGTACGATCCCACCTGAGCTGGGGCAGTTATCACAATTGGAATATCTACGTTTCAGCAATAGCGGTTTAACGGGAGGTATCCCGTATCAGCTAGGGTCGCTCAGTAATCTGACCTATCTGGACCTATCGATCAACACTTTGTCCGATACCATTCCCCGGGAACTCGGTGAATTGAGCCTTCTGGTAGATCTGCGTCTGGAAAACAACGGGTTAACCGGAAATATCCCCCCATCTCTGGGGAGTCTCAGCCGGTTACAACGATTAAAATTAGAGAACAATAACCTGACTGGCGTGCTACCTGCTGCGTTAGGCAATTTACGTCAGTTAAGAACGCTCGATTTGAGCTATAATGACATTGGCGGTACTATACCGGCCAGTTTGGGCAATCTGTTACAGTTGGGTAGTCTTGGTCTTGATGATAATGAGTTGACCGGAACGATCCCCACGGAATTGGGGGATCTCATAAATCTTTCCAGTTTATTACTGGCTCGAAATCAACTGGAGGGAGCAATACCGGCCAGCTTGGGTGACTTACAGAATCTGGTGCACCTTTGGTTGTTTAAAAATCAATTGACCGGATCTATCCCGTCTACTTTGGGCCGCCTACCCAAAGTAGGAGTGATCCAATTGAACAGTAACCAGCTGACCGGGCCGATCCCACCGGAACTGGGTGACCTGCAACAATTGGTCACGCTGCAACTAAATGACAATAAACTGAATGGCACCATTCCATCAGAATTGAGTAGAGCTCCGCGCCTGTCCAATATTCAGCTCGATTCCAATCAGCTTGAAGGCAGCATACCGCTCGAACTGGCCGAAAAAGAAAATCTGAGATACCTGCTACTCAGTGACAACCAGCTCAGTGGCACCATTCCGGCCGCCTTGGGGGCATTGCCGGACCTGAGAAATCTGGAGTGCCAGAATAACCAGTTCAGCGGCTGCTTCCCACCGGAACTCATCACGCTTTGTGCACTTGGTTTCAGTGAAGGGCAGTACCTACGAGGCTATAACTTTACTGGAAATCCCGATCTCCCGGGCGGCGGCGATTTTGATGCCTTTTGCAGCGCCGGCACCGGTGCCTGCCCGGCCTGTGTTGACCTGATCATGCCGCTGGATGGTTCCGTAGATGTGGATCCATACACCACGATCAGCTGGACGGAAACAACCGGCTTGGATGGTGGTTATATGCTTACCATTGGTACTAATCCCGGTGGATCGGATCTGTTAGATCATGTCGATGTGGGATTCACCCATTCTTACGACCCGGGCATCTTGCCGGCTGCTGCGGTTATCTATTTATCCATTGAGCCTTATAACGCCTATGGGCAAAGCCTAAATTGCCCGGAGGCCGCATTTACGACGGCAGCTATGCCGGATTGCAACCTGCCGGATGTGGCAATACTCGACGACCAACCACTGGCCTCGGGTTTTTATCGAGCAGCGCTTTCCATCTCTTCTTCGGCCCTATTGCCGTCGGATGCCGTTGTCGATTTTACGGCCGGGCAATCCATTTTACTAGAGGCCGGTTTCCAGGCTGAGACCGGTAGTTTTTTTAAAGCCACCATTGCCGCCTGTGATCCTCAGGTGGACATCAAGGTGATACCGGAGGCAGCGTTTGGTACCATTGCAGCTTCTGAATTCCTAACTCTCGAAGCTTATCCTAACCCTTTTCGGCAGGCAACCACTGTGCGGTATCAACTTCCGGTAACGACCGAAGTACATCTAATGGTGTACGATCTTTCCGGACACAGGCAGACCATTTTGTTATCGGGTGAACAGCAGGAAGAAGGCTTCCATGAAATGATGATCTCCACCGATAATTGGTCGCCCGGAATATACACCCTAAGTATACAGACCAAAGAAGAACGCAGCAGCATTCGTATCATAATGATAGAGTGAACCATTTTGCCTGCTTTTCAGTTGGTGCATTCAGGTCATTAAAAATCAGAAATTGCGGCAATGCCGAATGCAAGTCCCCGTCAGAGCGGCCGTTCGCTTGCCGATTAGGATTATTCTAACGATATTGCGGCCGTTTTTCAACAACTATCAGGAAAACAATAACTTTATGAAACCGAGTACGCCCAAGGGAACCCGGGATTTTACCCCCGAACAGGCGCTCAAGCGGCAATATATATTTGAGGTGTTGCGGGATCTGTTTATCCGCTTTGGTTTTCAACCGATCGAGACGCCGGCCATGGAGAATCTGGCAACCCTGACTGGTAAATACGGGGAAGAAGGCGATCGTCTGTTATTCAAAGTGCTGAACAATGGTGATTTTCTCGCCAGGGCTGATGCAAAAGCTCTGGAGGAGCGTGACAGTAATAAACTGGCAGCTTCTATTTCCAAACGTGGTTTGCGCTATGATCTCACCGTACCCTTTGCCCGCTTCGTGGTAATGAACCAGCATGAGATCAGTTTCCCCTTCAAACGCTATCAGATCCAACCCGTCTGGCGCGCCGACCGGCCGCAGAAGGGGCGTTATCAGGAGTTTTATCAGTGTGATGTAGATGTGGTGGGCTCCGATTCACTAATGTATGAAGCTGAGTTGGCGCAGATCTATGATCAGGCTTTCGCCAAACTGGGCATCAAAGCCGTGATTCGGATCAATAATCGCAAAATACTGGCAGGGATCGCCGAATCTGCCGGGATCGCA
>JAGQXH010000590.1 GCA_020436695.1 Lewinella sp.
CCCCCCGTTGCTTTGCCATATCTCTCTCCGGGTAAGCGCAAAGGCTGAACAATTGATGTCTTCAAGGAAATATTCAATTCCTCCTCCGGATGGCATCCATAGATAATTGGAATGCCCGAAGCAGTTGCCCCAGGAAGATACCACGCCAATAGAAGGATTACTCTCCAGAATGGAAAGACCCTTTTCCAGAAAAGATCGATCAACTAGATCATCTGCATCGATAGAAAGGATATAATTGCCGGAAGAATTTTTGAAGCCGGTATTTCGGGCTTTGGAGGTTTTGCCGTTCTCTTGATAAATTACACGGACTCTACTATGCGTAATATTTTGTAGTATCTCAACAGTAGCACTATCCGAGCCATCATCTACAACGATGATTTCCATTTCCTGCCACGTCTGCTGGAGAATGGAGTTAATGGTACTTTCTAAATAAATACCATGATTATAGCATGGTATAATAACAGATACAAAGGGAGTCATCAAAGAGAGTTCTTGTTCGTAATGGTTAATTCCTAAATATTCAGGTGTGGCTGTAATAAATATTAGGGTTTTACTGCGCGCAATCCTATTGGATTATTCATTGCCACACTAAATGAGAGCATTGGCAATATTACAAAAATTTTTATTATTCTTGTAGTAATTATTCGGTATTATATTCGTTTTCTTGCATAGAAAGTATTTAAGATGAAGCGTTCGTCTCCAGTGATCATTAAGTCCCTTAATTTAGTAGAAAATAGCAGTGAAAATTGGGGGAATGAAGCTTTCAGGAGAGCTTCATTTTTCGCAAGCTGTTGGCATTTAAAACCGCATTACCCGAAAATCGTGGTGTACACGGACCGGGAATGTGATGAGTTCGTTCGTTCCATTCCTCATTCTTTTTTAAGCTCAGTACCTCTGGATACCTGGCCTTCCGGGAGCCCTTTTATCAACAAGATCTACTTGTGTAGTTTGCAGGAGCAGCCATTCGTCTACGTAGATAATGATGTAATCATTAATAAAGCCTGCCTGGAGCAAAAAATGGAGCACGAGTGTGTTTTTTATCTCAAAACACGTAACTCCACCGATGATGTGATTCACTTTGGTGAAAAAATCAAGACGGATACCTATTTTTTTCATACCGGAATATCAGGCGGGAATACAAATGTTTTTTTTAAGTCTTTTTGGAAATATTTAAATAATCGGTTTGACCTCAGATCGATAAACGACAGCCAGCATGACCGTTTTCTGTCATCGGTGGTGCTTTCTGATTTCATTGAAGATAGGAAGTGCTCTCCGGCTTACTTTTTCAGGAACCCACCCCTGGTGAATTATCCGCATAAAATCGAAGCTCAGGTCAGATCCGGCAACTTATTACAAATACCGGAAAGCTTTAAACCGTTACCTCAGGTCAAGGCTTACATCTACCAAAAGATACCTGCAGAGATGAGAGAAAAGATATTTGGGGAGCCGGTCTCTTTTGAGAGGATAAGGACTAATTTTGAGATCACGAGTTTGTTCCTTAGAAAACACTTTCTTCAGTCGGCAGAGATCTTAGGTAATGAGCCGGCAATTGGCAAATTAATTCAGGAATTACCGGACAGTCAGAAAAAAGTACTTTTAGAGGACGTATATCATTTTGAAAAAAATATCATTGAGCACATCACTGCTCACGGTCCACCAGATGACCGCACCGGTCGACCGGCGGACCATGATTTTTTATTGGAAACTCCGGCATCTTCGAAGAAGATCATACGACGGGCTTCTTCCCTAAAACTATTTAGTACGGGTTTTAAGTGGTACACCGGGATCAAAGCACCTGTTTATGATGATCTTATAATAGAATACAATCTCCGGAATCCTAAGTCGGAGTTTTACTGCTTGCTTTACTTCAATACTAATATCAATGCATGGGATATTTTTGAATTGGACATCTTATCCTATGCCTTGCTCCATTGCATCGAGGACGAAATAACGATCGGTAGTATGTATGATGCTCTGATCGATTTTTTTTATCCCCAAAACAGACCTAGTGATCTGGGGTCTTTTACAGCACAGGTGAAAAACAGGATCATGCATCTACATCGCCTGGATTTTGTCGTATTGGACGAAAAAAACGAATGACTTGGTTTTCCAAATTGGCTATGGAAATAAACTTGCGGTAAGCTATCCGCTATAATATTCCGTTCCCATCAATCAACCTCGTTTGCTTGCCCGATCCATTCATTACCTCCACCGATTCCACTTCGGGGCTTATGGTCAAATACCGTCCCCGCTGCGACATAAAACTACTGCCCCAATACCATTCTTCTACCCGGGTCTGGCCGTTCTTTAGATGGTAAACGGCTTTCACCTCTCCTGATGTCAGTGGGATGTACCCGTTATCGGGATGTTCCGTATAGGTAAACACCCGCAGAGAATCCCGGTGTTGGGTACCCAGTATGAGTTCCTGTTGCTGGTCACTGAGTAGGGAGACCAGTCCTCGCCCTTCTCCCATGATGGTGAAATGGCTTTCCGCAATGCTCAAAGGTTTAAAATCCCAGTTACCCTGATTGATCAATACCAGCCCGGCAAAGGCATCCGCCCGTCCCTGCTGGACCTCCATGCCGAAATCATTGCCTACCAGTAGCAGATCAGGTTGACCGTCGTTATTGACGTCTTTAGGCAGGATACCGTACAGAGGGGCCAACTGCGCTTCGATGGGCAATGCCCGTATGGCAAACTGTCCATTACCCAGATTCTCGATCACCGAACTTTTCATCCAGCGGGCATTGAGGATCAGGGCATCGGCCATTTCTTCCTTGGTGAACATCTCCGGAACGGTCGCCTCACCGTATGCTCCATGTGTGTTGAATTTTTTGCGGATGCCGACAAATTGCTTAACCAGATCTGCCCGCGGGTGATATAGGTATTCGTGGCGCTCACCCAATGAATCCTGCCAGTAGCAGGAGATGAGCGGATCGATGGTGCCGTTCTTGTCCAGGTCTTTTCCGTAAATGCGGATCGGCTCGTCGGAAGTACACTGATAGTAGATATTCTCCCCGAAATTACCGGCGATGTAATCGATATCCCCATCGAGATCGAGATCAGCTGCGGCCAGACTGTTCCACCAGCCGGTCTGACCGGCCAGGCCGCTTTGGTCGGTGATCTCGGTGAAACCTTCTCCGTCGTTTTGAAAAAAGCGAATAGGCATCCACTCTCCGGCCAGTATGAGATCGGGGCGATGATCATTATTGAAATCCGTCCAGAGCGCGTCACTGATCAGTCCCGGTTCGATCAGGGCCGGACTGTAATGTTCGGTCACATCGGTAAATTTCACCTGCCCGGACTCACTGTCATTACGCAGCAGGAAACTCCGGTCGGGTAGCGGATAGGCTGAAGGCAACACCCGGCTTCCGACAAATAGATCCAGATCGCCGTCCAGATCAAAATCGGCGGCTTTAACACAGGACCCATTGGCGGTTATTTCCGGCAAAGCTCCTGTTGTCAGTGTAAACTCACCTTTACCATCATTGAGATAAAGCACATCTTTATACAATTCACTCCCGGCTTTGAACTGGGCACTGCCGCGAACCAGATACAGATCCAGATCGCCGTCTCCGTCTGCGTCAAACAACAAGCTGCCTGTTTCTTCTTCCAGTAATTTCTCGTCTTCTTTATAAGTGACGGTCTTTTCTGTAAAATGCCCGCCTTCTTGCTGTATGAACCAGTGTTGAGGGAATCCGCCGGTAGAGGGCAGGAAGACATCTTCCAGTCCGTCGCCGTTCACATCTCCGACCGAGATGGAAGATCCGTATTGGGAGAATTTATGCGGGATCGTTCGCTGGAAGTTAAAGTCGATATAATCGTAGGCTTGTTCTTTGTATTGCAGATCATGCTGGACCGTAGCGCTGGCAAAGATAGGTTTAGGGGACTGGAGGTTATCTTGCCCCGGGGCGGCACTGGTTTCATTGTAATCTACTACCAGGACCTGATCCGCAGCAACATTGGTGAGGGTACTTCTTTTTCCATCCGGCCAGATAACTTCAAGCTCAGGTATTTCGGTACGGTCATCCAGGCCAAAATGCAGTGTACTTTCCGATTTGGAGAGGTAACCCCGGCCGGAAAGCAGGTGCAATTGCTGGATCTGATCGTCAAATTTCAGGCTCACGATAGCTCCGAAGGCATCCGGGTTCTTCTGCGAACCGTTCAACTTAACCCGCAAATAATGCCGGCCGCTATTGGACCGGTTTTCAAAAATAAATGCCGGGTCGTCGATGTTGTTGGTGATCAGGTCGAGGTCACCGTCATTGTCCAGATCGGCATAAGCCGCGCCGTTGGAAAAGGAAGGAATCTTTAAGCCCCATTCTTCGGTAACATTTTCAAAATCCAGATTACCGGTATTGTGGAATAGAAAATTCGGGGATTTTACTTCCGGAATATGAGACAACAACATGTCGTTGCTGGCTACGGTGCCGGCACTGGCGCGGAAATCGGAAAAATCCCGGTCCGTCACATCTTTGGGAAATCCGTTGGCGATGTAGATATCTTTCCAGCCATCATTATCAAAATCGGCGAACAGGGTAGCCCAACTCCAGTCGGTTTCCTGTACGTGGGCGAACATGCCGATGTCACTGAAAATGGGAAGCCCCGTTTCCGGGTTAGTACCCCGGTTCAGTTGGAGCGTATTTCTGGGATATTGATAGGTATAACCATAGCGCTCGGTCAGGATGGTATTCTGGTAATTACTACCTCCCTGGAACAGTTTCTTTCGTTTATTGTAATAGGGCTGCATTTCGGTCACAAAAAGGTCGGCCGCTCCATCGTTATTGATATCGGCCACATCGCTTCCCATGGCCGATAGCGAAAAGTGCTTGAACATCTTCCTGGCCTGATCGGTAAAGGTACCGTCCTGATTGTTGATGAACACCAGATCATCGCTTTGGTAGTCGTTGGCCACATAAATATCCTGCCAGCCGTCTTCGTTGAAATCATAGATAAGCGTACTGTGACTGTACCCGTCCTGCAGAAGCCCGGCAGCCAGTGATACATCGGTAAATACCGGATGGCCCAGCGTTTCGTCCCAGTCATTGCGGAAGAGATTGTCCCGGTTGGGATTGGTTCCGTCGGAGACGATGGGGCCAAACTCGTTGGGATAACGCCCTTCAATGACATTCACTCCGATAAAGAGATCGAGATCCCCGTCATTATCATAGTCAAAAAACTGGGCGTGGGAAGAATGACTGGGATCGGCAATGCCGTAAGCTTCTCCCATTTCTTTAAAGGAGGGAATGTCATCGTTATTATTGCCCTGATTGATATACAATAGATTACGCAGGAGACTGGAATCTTTATGTAGGGTATTACATACATAAATATCAAGCAAACCGTCTCGATTGATATCAACGATATTAACCCCGGAAGACCATTGCCTGGGATCGGGTTTGTTCAGCCCGGCGGCCTGTGTAACATCTTCAAAAGTGAAATCACCAGTGTTGATATACATCCGGTTATCCACCTGATTGCCGGCGAAGAAAAGATCTTC
>JAGQXH010000591.1 GCA_020436695.1 Lewinella sp.
AACCAGCTTTGTGCTTGAAAATGCGATACTGCGCTTTCTGGACAAGGCTCCTTTTGCCGACGAAAGGCAAGCGTTCCTATCTTTCAGAAAGGAGCTATCGGCATTACCGGAAGAAGTGCTCTCCGATCAGGTACTCCACCATCTCGATCTTCTTGCCTG
This sequence comes from Lewinella sp., assembly GCA_020436695.1. Lineage (GTDB taxonomy): Bacteria > Bacteroidota > Bacteroidia > Chitinophagales > Saprospiraceae > Flavilitoribacter. Next base: position 160 of record JAGQXH010000591.1, read on the forward strand.
GACAGAGAGTCATATACATAAAAAGCCTATGGCAATACTCCTTCGCGACAGACCGGACCATTACCGGTAAAGAATCATCGATTTCCACAACTTTCCTCCTGCTTATTCAGTATATATATGTTATAATACGTCACCATAAGTATTGACAGAATCGTAGATCGATGGATGATAAGTTTATTGAACGCTTATACAGCGAACATCTCAATTCGCCGACCATTCCCTCTCCCGGGTTGGTATGCAACTGGGTGAAAGGCATCCTGGAAATGCTTTTCCCCGAACTGGCTGATCGTCAATATCCAACTTACCGGGCTTTTCACCAGCATTTCGATGATCTGAGGCTCGATCTGTATAACATTTTACGGACGATCGAGCATCGGCTGGAATTTTCGACCGAGGTCATGGAAGTGAAGTTTCTGGAACGCCTTCCGGAAATACGCCGGAAACTGCTGCGAGATGCTGATGCGATCTGTCTGGGGGACCCTGCTGCCCAGGACCGGACGGAGGTGATCCGGACTTATCCCGGTTTTTTTGCCATTTCCATTTACCGGCTCGCACACGAATTTTTCCTGATGAATGTGCCTTTGATCCCCCGCATTCTGACGGAATATGCCCACGAGAAAACGGGGATCGATATTCACCCCGGGGCCAGTATCGGTGAACAATTCTGTATCGACCATGGTACGGGGATCGTGATCGGCGGTACTTGTGTGATCGGCAATCATGTGAAGATCTATCAGGGGGTAACTTTGGGTGCGCTGAGTGTACAAAAGGAATTTGCCAAACTCAAACGACATCCGACCATTGAGGATAATGTAGTGATCTACGCAGGAACAACTATTCTGGGAGGCGATACAGTGATCGGCCGGGATAGTATTATCGGCGGTAACGTCTGGCTGACTAAAAGTCTGCCACCGGGCTCACGTGTTTACTATCAGGGACACATTAATCAGCGCCACACGGTCTGATAAATCAGGAGTGATATAGTGAGAGGTGATATGGCGAGTTGTTACAGCTAATAAACTTTACTGACTTTTGCTAATTCAATAAAAATAGATAATGGGTAGTATACTGGATCTGTTGGGGAATACCCCTTTGGTTGAGATCACGAATGTCATTAAGAAACCGGGAGTAAAAGTGTATGGAAAACTGGAAGGACAAAACCCCGGAGGTAGTGTAAAGGATCGCCCGGCTTACGGAATGATCAAAGGAGCGCTGGACCGGGGTGAGATAAAACCGGGCGTCCGGCTGGTAGAGGCTACGAGTGGAAACACCGGGATCGCCCTGGCCATGATCGCGCGCTTGTTTGGTTTGGATATCACGCTGGTCATGCCGGAAGATTCTACCCTCGAGCGTATTCAAACCATGCGTGCATATGGTGCTGAAGTCGTGCTGACCCCTGCCGAGAAAAACATTGAATACTCTCGTGAATACGCCCAGTCATTGGTTGACCAGGGAACTCATTTCATGTTGAATCAGTTTGGCAATCCGGATAACTGGGGGGAACATTATCGTACCACCGGACCCGAGATCTGGCGGGATACAAATGGAAAGATCACCCACTTTGTTTCTTCCATGGGGACCACAGGCACCATTATGGGGGTTTCCCGTTATCTTAAAGAGCAGAATGCGGACGTCCGGATCGTTGGTGTACAGCCTACCGACGGCTCCCGTATTCCCGGCATTCGCCGTTGGTCACCGGCATTTCTGCCGGAAATATTCGATGAGGACAGGGTGGATCAAAAGATCGATGTTTCTCAGAAAGAAGCTACGGATATGATGCAGCGTCTGGCGAAGGAAGAGGCCATTTTCGCAGGGATGAGTAGTGGAGGCGCCGTAGCTGCGGCTGCCAAGCTGGTAGAACGGATCGATGAAGGAGTCGTGGTCTGTATTATTTGCGACCGTGGAGACCGTTATCTGTCTTCCGGAATTTTTGGCATATGATCATTCCCAAAGCCAATGGTTCTTTTTTCGGCGGATGTAAGTGCGCAGATTCAACCAGAATGCGGTGAACAAATAAACGATGATCGGAGAACCGAGCGTCACGAAAGAAGCATAAATAAAATACAATCGGACCCGGGAAGATGAAATGCCTATCTTTTCTCCCAAATAATTGCATACTCCGAAGGCCGAGCGTTCTAAGATTTCCTTAAACTGCATCATATTAGAAAAAATTGACTAGTCAACCTAGACTATTGCAACAAAGAAATCAGCAATAGGTTTTAGCAGTCATGCAATTTATACAAATATCTCATCATCGACAATGTCGCAGATCACTGTAGTAATACTTTACAGATAAATGACCGAGTGCCGGAGATATTCGCCGGTAATGTCAATATACCGCAGTGCCGGCCGCCGGTGGTCAACCGCAAAGGATTCTGAAAACTGATCGATCTGAAAGAAGCAGGACGGCGTAATATAAATGTTGACGTTGTCCAATCCAAGTACCTTATCAACATGATAGTGTCCGCAAAAGATGTCGATCCGGCCGGGGTAATCGAGTAGGATCTCCATGACCTGGTCCCGGTTTTGCATAGCATATTTTTGATCCATATGCGGCACTCCGGCCAGCGTTGGGGGATGATGCATAAAGATGAAGACCTGCCCGGTTTGTTGTTTGAGTGCCTGATGTAGCCATTGTAATTGAACCTCATCGACTACACCGGTCGTGGTGTCGAGGAATAGGTAAGGTGCGCCTTCCAGTTGGCGCTGAAAGTATAATGCATTTTCTACCAGTAAATGTTCTCTCTCGAAGATACGGGCCATCATCACAGGATCGTCGTGATTGCCGGAGATCAGATCGTAGGTAATGTCCAGTGCATCCAGCTGTTGCCGGATCCAGGTATATACCGTGGGATCTGGGTCCTGGAAGCAGAGATCACCGGAAACTACCACATAATCCGGGCGCAACTGTCGTATTTTCTGGCAGGCTTTCAACAGGTTGCCGCGCACGTCCGCCTCAAAGGTGGCCTCGTCCGGCAGGCCGATATGCAGATCAGTCAATTGTACAATTCTCATAGCGGGGCAAAGATACATTATTAATTGAAGTTGCGATGTTCAGTAGCTCATCGCATTGTACAGAAATGAGAACTTATATTTTGGGAAACAGGTGAGGCTGTATCTGCATTTGACGGACCAGAACGTATATATAACAAATCGCACAGAAATCAGGCTTCTGGAAATGATATGGGGTACGTGGATAGCGTAGGATGGATAGCATGGCAGAGGCCATCCACGTAGTGTGCAATAGAATTATAGCTCGTAGGCAATGTGAAACAGGGCATCCCCCTGACTGACGACCGGCGCATTATTGTGGCCGATGATGGTACCCGTTTCTATGGCCTTTACCCAAATAGTGTCGCCTTTGCCATACGGCCCGTTGATCTGCCCGATGATCTCTCCTTTTTCCACTTTGCTTCCGGAAGATTTCAGCCACAGGAACATCCCGGCTTTTTCTGCCCTTACCCATTTGGTTTTGCGAAATAACCGTGACTCTTTCTTCGCAGGCTTGGCATGTATCATGTTCTTGCTGAGAAGCAAACGCTTTAAGCCGGCCATCCCTTCGCGAATAGCCAGGGCGTCGTAACGGAGACTTTCTCCACCTTCAAATACAATAATGGGTTTTCCCAGATCCAGAGCCGTTTTTCGTAAAGACTTGGAGATGGGGCGCATTTCCAGTGAGAAGGGTGCCGCAAACTCCCGGGCCAGTGATTCACTTTCCGGATGATTTCTGGAAAAGCGGATCTGCGGATAATTGTAAAGGCTTTTGCCACCCGTATGAAAATCCACCCCAAAATCGACAACAGGCAGGATCTTCTTGGTGATCGTGCGGGCTACCCGGCTGGCCAGACTTCCGGCGGTACTTCCGGGAAAACTCCGGTTGACATCTTTTCCATCGGGAACATCCCGGCTAAAATTGATAAAGCCGAAAATGTTCAACAGAGGAATGGCAATAACACTACCGCTGGTCAGTTTATTGAACATTCCGTCATTAACAGAGCGGCGGATAATCTCTACACCGTTAATCTCATCGCCGTGCACCCCGCCCAGAACCAACAGACTCGGTCCCGGGTTTTTACTACGGAAAACATGGGCATGGATACTGATGCGAGTTCCCGATGGGAGTTGACCCACCGAAAGCTTAAGACTGGTTTGTTCTCCAGGCTGTATTTCTGTACCGTTGATCTGCATATTATTCGCTCAAACGTGATTTGGATGATTTGGAGATGGAAAAATCAGGACGTAGTGATCATCAAAATTAGTGATATTTACCATGGTTTAATTATTCAGACCCTTCGGGCGCGGGATGTCGCTGCAATCCGTTACATGGCTTTCCTGTCAATGTAACAATGGAACAGGAAAAATGCTATTTAATTAAATGGATGGTGCACTCTATTTCCTAACGTCTCCATCACCCAATAGTCCAAAAGTCCCTTCATCTCAACACCCCAATCCGCTCCAGTTCCCGTTCCAATGCCTCCGGATCGGTAAAATGGATCGCCAGGATGCCCTGTTCGCGTGCTGCTACTATGTTCTTAAGACTATCGTCGATGAAGATAGATCTTTCCGGAACGATATCGTACTTGTCGATCAGTAATTGATAGATCCGTGGATCGGGCTTTTTTACTTTTTCTTCTCCGGACACCAGTATGGCTTCGAATAGCTGTAAAAAATCGAATTGTTCCCAGGCATAGGGCCAGGTTTCTGCCGACCAGTTGGTGAGTGCCAGCAACCGGTGCTCTTTTTGTGCATCAATTCTTTTTAAGATAGAAACCGTTCCTTGTATCGGTCCATTCAACATTTCCGGCCAGCGCTCCCAATACGCCCGGATCTGTTGCCGGTAGTCGGGATGTTGGGCGATCAGCAGATCGGTGGCTTCTGCCCAGCTGCGTCCTGCATCCTGTTGATTGTTCCACTCCGGGCTGCAAACGTTCCGGAGAAAGTATTCCATTTCATGATCCTCATCAAAAAGCTTGTTGTACAGATAACGCGGATTCCAATCGATCAGTACTGCTCCAAGATCAAAGATCACGGTATCAATGTCAGCGGATGGTGTTGTCATTCGTTGGTCTTATTTTTATATTGAACAATTAGATAGTCGGTGAATTTTAATTAAGAGTATGGTTTTACTTCTTTTTTAGGAAAAGATCAACTCATTCAGAAAGAAAGGCGGACCTATGAAATTTGGTAAATTAAATGATATTAGCGGAGTAGATTTTACCCTTCCTCCCGATCCTGCCGGTAACATCAGAGTACTGGAAGCACTGGAAGTGCCGGAGGAAACGCCCACCTGTTATATTGGCTGCACCGGGTGGAGTATGCCCGAATGGATTGGTAAGATCT
>JAGQXH010000592.1 GCA_020436695.1 Lewinella sp.
AGAGAAGTCTCAAAAGGTCTTACGTCCTTAATGGCGATACACACTTTCCCGTGGGTAAAAGAAAAGGACAAATTATTGTCATATTTATTGTTCAGTTCTACCAGCCGGGCCATCATGGCCGGCGTGAGGATGTAGCGTGCCTCGATCTGATCCGAGCTGTAGACGACGAAAGCTTTTTCAAAAAAAGGGTCTTCCAAAGAGACCAGATCCAGTCCGTGTCGGCCAAATTCGTTTATTTTTTTTCCCAGCCAGGAACCGAAACTCTGTTGGACAAGATTCGGTAAAACCAGTGTTTTTCCTTTAATATCCTTGTGAAAATCAGCCACTACGATCAACCCTTCGAAAACCTTCTGGTTGCTGTCGTTCTGCCTTAACAACCTTAGATGAGAGAAAGAAAATTCCGTATCTCCGTGTTTGCCGTGAATGAGATTCTCTCCTTCGACCTTATCGAATCTGCGGGTAATTCCCAGGTGTCGGAAATGCCTGGCCGGCAAATGTTGCTCGGCAGCGTAATCCCATTGCGGATCAAACAGACCGATCATGGCCTTACCGATCGTTTGTCGCAACTGTCGTTCCAGCGGCTTACGCTGTTTTTCCATATGGATGCCGGTATATACAACAGCAGCCAGCACACCAAAAAGTGCCACTTTAACACTAAGAATACCCAATATGCTGACACACAGAATGATCCACACCACCGCCGCGCCCAGCGCCGACAAGCTAATGATCACTTTGCGGTAGTGCTGCTTGATCAGAAAACGCCGTTGTTTTTCCAGGTCCATGATTTGCGGCCGGGCCTTTTCCAGGCTCCCCAGTCGTACTTTTTCCAGAAGCTCAGTTCGATTGGTCATGGCGTTTTAGTTTTCCACGGTGTAATCGGCATCGAGCACGGCTATTTCGATGGGCTTTTCCGGCTTGTACTGCAACAGCGTGGCAAATACCGCCGTAGGGAACATTTCAATGGCGTTGTTGTACTCCATCACCGAAGCATTATAGGCTCTTCTGGCGGCTGCGATCTGCTCTTCGGCATCGGCAATCGACCTTTGCAGGTGCATAAAACTTTTATGCTGACGCACCCCGGCATCCCGGCTCAGCTCTTTGGTGATCTGCTGCATGGAACGAACGATCTCATTCTCTTTGCGGGCCATTTCAGGGGCCGGCAGGCTTTTGATCTCCTTCTGGGCCAGCATCAGCTGGTTGGTCCGTTCCAGTAATTGTTCTTCGAAATAAGCACTGGTCTGTACCACTTCGGCCAGTTTCGGCAACAGGTCGTGCCTTTTTTGCAGCATGGTTTCCAGACCGTGATAGGCATACAGCATGGCATTCTTGCGGTGCACGAAGCTGTTGTAGCTGGCCCCGATGACCAGAGACAACAGAATGACGCTAAGTATGATGATGGCTAGCAGGGTCATAGCTTTTTAGTTTTTATGATCACGCGTTGAAAAATCAATAGCAATTTCAATGACAATAGCAATGGCAATTTCAATGACTCCCCATCACTTGAACCAGGTACCCAACACCTAATCTTCGCCTTTACTCCAGATCCGGGTATTCAAATTTAAAGTATCGATAATCTCCTTAACCATTTCCACCGGGTAGATGAAATTGTAGAAGATGCGATCAGTTTGCAGGGGCAGATCGGTGCCCACCCGGAAAGGGACCACTTCATCCACGATCATATAGAGTTTGCCTTCCACAAAACCGTAATAGATCCGGTTGCCGAATTTACGGCTCAGTTTCAGCAGGTTCTCCATCATACCCGGCGTCAGGATGTAGCGGGCTTCGATCTGATCGGTACTGTAGACTACAAAGTTCTTTTCGAACTCAGGGTCTTCCAAATAGACCAGTTGGTCACTGCTACGGCTGAACTCCTGCATCATTTTCCCGAGCCAGGGACCGAAACTTTTTTGAGCTTGATCCGGCATTACGAGGGTTTTTCCTTTGATATGCTTAGGAAAATCAAGTATCACTCCCAAACCGCTCTGGCCGGCGGCATTATTATCCTGTTCGGCCTCTAAACGATACAGGGTGAACATCACAAAATGGGTATCTCCGTGCTTACCCTCCACCATGTTTCGGCCCTGGATTGCCCCCAGCTTTCCAAATACGCTTGTCGTTTTATACACCTGATTACCCAGCTGTTTGTGATCATTAAATGACAATTCGGGATACATAGCCTGTGAAATGGTATGGCTCACTTCCTGCTGAAAATCCACCTCGATGGGTTGCACCAACAGCTTTTGAATAGAATGTACGACAAAAGGCCCGCCAAAAAGAACACCAAATAACGCCATAGGGGTGAATCCCGCCAGCCCGAAAATACATACACTCACCACGACCACCAACAGGACTCCGATGGCAATGCCAAGGATCTTCTGACGCTCCTGTGCCGCCTGCAGCTGCTGCCGATGCCGTTCCAATGCCGCGAACTTCGGCCGGATCTGCTGTAATATTTCTAATTTCGTTTTTTGCATGGTGCTAATAATATCAGTTTGAAGAAAGCAAAAAAATTCCGATCCTGCCCCTAAATTCGAATTATTCCTAGGTTTATTCGACAAAAAAATGAGTCCATTATGCCTTCTGTTAACGGTAATATCCTCGATGAGATCGTCCTGCTGGGCGATCCCCGTTTGTTTGAAAAATGTGAAATAGTTCAACCGCATGAGGTAGCCGAATTGCAGCCTGCCATCGATAAAATGGCGGCCTGTGTTCTTGCCTTTCGGGAAAAATACGGTGCCGGACGGGCTATTGCCGCTCCCCAGATCGGCGTCATGAAGCGTTTGGTGGTCATGAATATCGACCGGCCTGTCGCTTTCTTTAATCCGGAACTCTTTGATGCCAGTGAGGAAATGATGGAATTGTGGGATGACTGCATGAGTTTTCCCAATCTGCTAGTGCGGCTACAGCGACATCGCCGGTGTAAAATGCGATTCCGGGATAACGAGTGGCACGAACAGGTATGGGAACTGGAGGGAGACCTGTCAGAACTGATGCAACATGAGATCGATCACCTGGATGGCATACTGGCTACCATGCGGGCACTTGATGAGCGGGCATTTCGGTGGAAAGTGTAGCAGTTGCCAGTTATTCAGTTGCCGGTTGATCGGTTGTTCATATGTAATCAACTGGCAACCGATCAACCGGCAATTATTTTAATCTTTTCCCAATTCTTCCGGGTCCAATACCACATACTTAACCCCATTCCTTCGGTAAGTATACGTAATATGCACCTTCCCGTCCGAAGCCTGCATAACTGCCGGATAGGAATATTCTCCTTCCTGCCTTTCAAGTGTCATTACCGGCTCCCAGTTTTCTCCATCTGAAGACAGAGCCACATTCAACATATTGCGGCCGGAAGGAAATTCACCCTCCCGGACTGTATGATTATAAACCAGCAGTTGGCGGCCATCCTTCAGCGTTACGGCATCCGTACCGGCATTGGGATTGGGCAGTTCGGTAGCCATCATCGAACTCCAGGTCATACCACCATCGGTAGACCAGCTCTGGCTGACCACCTGCTGGCGCGTACGGCAGAGGATCTGCATACGTCCGTCTGCATAGGTAAGGATGCTGGGCTGGATAGCGTCAAATTCCACCCCATCGTTAATCGGGCCGATCACCTCCCAGCTCTTCCCCAGATCTGTGGTCTTTTCAAAATGGACTTTCCAGAAATCGTCATCATCCACTTCCGTTTCCGTACTGGAAGGACAGAGAATACTACCATCGGCCAACTGGATAGGTTTGTTCTTCACCGGCCCCAGCAAATGTCCAAGCGGGCCTTCTCCCAGTCTCTGTGGTTCAGACCAACTCTGACCTTCATCTGCAGAAGTCATCAACATGCCCCACCATTCGCGGGGAGACGGACCAATCTTATAGAACAACATGAGCGGGCCATCATTCGGCTGAAACAATACCGGATTCCAGCACGGATAACGCAATGTATCCGACTGCACTCCATTGGCCACCTCCACCGGATCGGACCATCCCTCTCCCGTATTTCTGGATACCCAGATACCGACATCGGGATGCTTTTCATAGGTACCCCCAAACCAGGCGGCGATCATTCCCGAAGGTATCTCCTCGATCGTGGAGGCATGGCATTCCGGCGTAGGGCGGTTGTCCAGCGCATAGATCAGTTCTCCTTTCACATATCCATTCTTTCCGGGTTCGGCTGTTTGTGCCGTATCAAAAGGCTGTGATTCCTGAGTACGGCAGCTAAGCCCACCCAGACATATCATAAGGAGCAGACCTGCAAATAGTAAGTGTTTTTCCATTTTTTTATTCTTTGGGGGAAACTACAAATTTTTCCGTAGCCGATATTACCGATGGATTTCAAATTGTAAGGGGGTGGTGGATTTTCAGCGTCAGGGAATAAGAGGCAACAGGGAAAGAATTAAATTAGGATATTTCATTATACCCTGGTATTTAATTTCACAACCGTGTTCTATATAAAACAAAAGCAGAGTTCACCATTTTAAACCCAAGCATTTCTTCGTTTTTCTATTACTCCAAGCATTATTAGACCAATGCAGAAACATTTCAAAACGACTACAATTTGTTTTCAGGAGTAATGTTACTACAGTGGAATGATCTGAAGACAGCGGTCAGATCCCGGTAGGTATTCTCACCATAATCATTTTCGCCCCAAATCTTCATCAGCTACTTTTTGTAATTCCTGATGAACATATCATATTAATCTATTCTCTGCTTTACAGTTTGGTCTTGGTATATCTAATCGATCCCGGATCGTGCCGGGTATCGAAACGATAGGTTTATGTGCTGTACCAGGTGCATAGCCAGTGCTATTCTATTCAATACACTTAAACCGTTAGTTTATGAATCACAAACGGACTTTTCGGGTATCCTATTTACTACTCCTTACCCTACTACTTTCAGGATTTTCTATTTCTCCTCCACTCCTTGCGGCAGATGGGTTCAGCCCTTCCACCGCACATACCGTGAGTGGGACCATTATTTCCGATGAAGGCGACCCGCTCATCGGCGTTACTATCCAGGTGAAAGGTACCAGCCTGGGTACCATCTCCGATTTTGACGGAAAATATTCCATCGAACTGGATGATCCAAATGGTACGCTCATTTTCAGTTACACAGGTTACCAACCTCAGGAAGTAGCGATCAACGGGCGTTCCATGATCGATGTGACGATGGAGGTGGATGTCACTGCTCTGGAGGAAATAGTCGTTGTCGGCTATGGCTCCCAGAAGAAAGTCAACCTCACCGGTGCTGTTTCTTCCGTGACCAGTGAGGCGTTGGAAAATCGCCCCATCCCCAGTGTCGGCATGGGCTTACAGGGCCTGATCCCCAACCTCAACATTTCCGTGAGAAACGGGGACCCTACCCGCTCGGTCGATTTCAACATCCGCGGCTACGAATCCATCAACGGTGGCTCACCGCTCATCCTGGTGGATGGTGTACCGATGGATCTTGAGCGGATCAACCCCCATGATATTGCCAGCGTG
>JAGQXH010000593.1 GCA_020436695.1 Lewinella sp.
AAGGACCTGAAACTACGTGGCTTAATGGAAGATACGCTGGTCGTATGGGGCGGCGAATTTGGCCGGACGGTATATTCTCAGGGAAAACTTACCGGAGAGAGTTACGGACGGGATCATCATCCGCGCTGTTTTACCATGTGGATGGCAGGAGCCGGAGTAAAGACCGGTATCACTTACGGCCAAACGGATGATTTCGGCTACAACATTGTTAAAGACCCAGTGCATGTGCATGACTTTCAGGCTACACTCATGCATCTGATCGGCATCGACCACGAGCGGCTGACGTTTAAATACCAGGGGCGTCGCTTTAGGCTGACAGATGTACATGGGGAAGTAGTGCGTGGGATATTAGCTTAACGTAAGTTCGACTTGGTCTACGTCCTAATTGATTGAAAGTGAAGATCCAAACTATCGTATGGAGGTTAAATCAGCAATTTCTCATGTAATATATAGCCGAATGAGAAACGGTAGTTAAGTTGGAGTTAAGTGCTCTCCGAGCACGTTTTTTCTTCCTTAAGCGCACTCGGAGAGTGCTCCACTCCGGGGTTAATATCTTGATCTGTATCGATTTTCTCCCATGTAACATGGAAAGGTGATCAATCCTGATGTTGACTTAACAGCTTGGACCAGAACTGCAGCTCCTTTCCACTTTCCTCCATTTCACCGACCTCTTTCCAGGACATAGTGCAGGTGAAGCCGTCTTTTCTTTCATATCCCCGTTTTTGCCAGAAGGCATCCAATGGGATAAAATCAGCAGGCTTTGCCGGGTGATCATGCGGTCTGATCACGCCGCAAAAAGTAGCGGTCTCGTAGTGCAGACTCCTGGCCCAACGCTCTCTTTCCTCAAAAAAACGGCCCCCGATACCGCGTCCCCGGTATGTTTTCAATAGTACGGATTCGCTCAAATAAAAGATCTTATCTATTTCGTATCCAGCCGCTTCCCAGGCTTTCGAGATCGCCTCCGGTTCATTTTTCATGGGAATGCCGGTAGATACTCCCACTACCTGATCTCCATCAAAGGCTACGACGATGATATTTTCCGGAGCCTGCATAAAAGTATCCAGGTATTTTTCTTCGTAGGCTAAGGTACCGTCATACAAATAGGGGTATTCCCGGAATACCGCGATCCTTAAACGGGCCAGGTCTTTTTTGTATTCGCGGGCAGTTGCTCCGGTAAATGATCTTACACTTATTGCCATTGTATTTTACTAAGGATATAACAGATATTTTTCCCGCATCTGCTTGTATTCACTCAAGCCAGGTTCCCAACTGGCGCGGATCTCCGCTTCGGAAACCCCGTCGATGATCTGTTGCCGGAATAAGCCGTTTCCGATCAGTTTTTCAATCACACCCATTTGGTTGCTCAGACTGGAATCAAAGAATTTTTCCTTGTGCGGATGGTTTTTGTACAATTCCATGATCCATTGCAGGTTGATCTGCCCGCTTTTACGCAGCAGGTCGGTATCATAATCCCGTAGATCAATGCCGTAGCAAACCTGGTCCATGAACAAGGGCGTCTCAGCCATACCTTTGATGCCGGTCGGTGTGTACGAAAAGTCATAAATGCCTTTTAGTTCAGGACTGCCCAGCACGGCAAAGGGTGTATAGGTACCCCGACCGTGATTCAGATATACCCCTTCAAACATACAGGTGGAAGGATAAAGCAGTATCGATTGCTGGGTATTGAGATTAGGGGAAGGCGGAACCGGCAACGTATAGGGCGTAGCGTGGGTGTAATTGGCTACTTTGATAATCTTGAGCGGACAAGTTACTTGATCTTTAAGCCAGCCCTCCCCGTTCGCCATTTGGGCAAATTCCGCCACCGTCAGTCCATGCGACATCGGGATCGGGAACATACCGATTCCCGACTTATACTGCATATCCAGCACCGGGCCATCGATCAAATACCCGTTGGGATTAGGCCGGTCCAGGATCATCAACTCTTTCCCGTTCTCGGCACAGGCTTCCATCAGACGGGCTAATGCGTTGATGTTGGTGTAAAAGCGACAACCTACATCCTGAAGATCATAGATCAGCACATCCACATCGGCCAGGTCTTCGGCGGTGGGTTTGTTTTTCTTGCCGTACAAAGAGATGATCGGAATACCGGTTTCGGCATCAACTTCATCCTTGACCTTCACTCCGGCACTGGCGTTTCCGCGAAAGCCGTGCTCCGGTCCGAACACTTTTACGATGTTCACGCCCAGTTTTAAAAGGCTATCCACCAGATGGGTTTCTCCGATCAGGGAAGTGGGGTTTGCCATCATGGCTACCCGCTTACCCTGTAGATAGGCTATATACTGATCTGTCTGATCGGCTCCGGTCAGGAGCTTTTTTTCCGTTGTGATCGGTGCTTCCGTTGGTGCCTGAGCGGTTTCGACCGATCCACAGCTCATCCATCCGAGCCCTAATAAAAAGATTATCCATCGCATATTTTATACTGATTGTATCGTTGCTTTAAAGAGTCTGCAAGATATGATTAAGTCAATTTGATTCCACAGGAGTTTCCGATCTTATAAAATGGATCGCACTCTGCCCCATATCCTTGCTGGTGGCCACCGCAATGCCTCTGTCCTGATCTTTAGTGACGGCACAGTAGAAATGATACACAACACCATCGTGCTTGAGCACCCAGGATTTGTGAGCAAAAAGATCATCATAAGGTTCGGAAGGAGCGATCAGATCATCTCCTTCCCACTCCGTCCAGTGTACCAGATCGTAGGAACAGGCAAATCGGTTAAACGCCAGATGATCTTCCCGCGTTGGCCAGAAGGCACCGAAGTAGAACATGACCCAGATATCATTAATCTTTTGCAGTACAGCATCCCCAGAGATGCCTTTATGGTGGTTGATCAGAGGCGCATCACCCAAACGCTGCCAGTCGACCATATTATCGGACACTGCCATGCTGATGCGTTCGGCTCCTTGCGCAGGATGGATACTATCGCCCCGGGCATTATAATACATTACAAAAGGATGGCCGGTGAGTTGTTCTTTATCCTCCATCACCCAATTCTTGTAAATGGTGCTGTTATCATACCAACGCACGGTACTATCGGCGGCCATCAATATGGGTTCCTCCAGGCGCAGCCATTCGTGTGCGATGGAGGGTGATTGATCGGTATAGGCCATCCCCGCCGAAAGCAGTCCCTGTTCGTATCCCTTGCCGCTACCGCCGAGATAGGTCATCCAGTATTTGTCTTGATAGGTATGCAATTCATAACTACCTCCCCAGGCCGGATCCTGTAGTGCCGGATAACCCGCTGCCTGATTGGCATCCCAATCGGTACTATCGGAAAAGGGCAATACTTTACCCAGCGTATTCCAGTGTAGCAGATCATCGCTCCCGGCCAACCAGGTCTCATAACCTCTACCATCAAACACCAGATAGGCCATATACCATCGATCATTTTCACGGAAAACAGTGGGGCAATCCATTTTCAGGCTATCGGTTTCAGGGGCGATCACCAGGCCGTATTTATAGGGTGTTTTAACTTCTTCGTAGATCGCTTGCATTTTTTCGGAAGAGACTGTGGTGGGGAGCGGTTCTTCTTTAGTGCATCCGGTAATTACGCTGTAAATGCTTAGGCAAATGGATACTTGCAACAGATATCTGATCATGTTTATTCCTTTACAGGACTTTTGACTAATATTAAAAATTAAATGCTAAATGCAACAAAAATGAATAAAATACTAAAGAAGATGGCATATACCCTACTTGCCATAGTTGCTTCTGTTTTTATAATTGGTCTGATCCTGGCCTTTTTTCCGACTGGTTCTAAGTTAACCCCGGAAAGTATATCTCCGGAAGAAGCCGCTACGCTAAGAGATTCCTACGATGGGCCGCATCATCTTGTAACGACTTCCGATTGGCAAACCCTGTTCCTCCGTCGCTGGGATACTGACTCGATCGAAACGGCAAAAGCTGGAACCGCTATTTTAATTCTTCATGGGGTCACTGCCCACAGTGGCGCCTACAACCGAGCCGGTGAACTGCTATCCGCCGGTGGTTATCCGACTTTTGGCCTGGATTATCGCGGACATGGACTATCCGATGGCAACCGGGCGGATTATCCGGACCGGGCACGCTGGGTGGGCGATATGGCGGAGTCGGTAGCCTACATCAAAAAATTGGGTTACGAAAAAGTGATCATCTTAGGTCATAGCCTGGGCGTAGCGGCAACCATATATGTCACCCAGGCCATTCCCGATGAGATTGCCGGCAACAAAAAGGAATTTCTGGTGCTGGAGAATACTTATCACGCGAAATTTCCGGACAAAAGCTGGACGATCATAGTGAATTGGTTAGATGATAACTTTTAAGAAAAGAGTTGGTGAGCGCAACAGCACCTGTATTGAGAAAATTATTGATCCATTCCGTCAAACCACCAACGGTTTCAGGATCGGGAGAGGTCTATATCAGTACCTGATACATTTTAAAGTACCCGACCATGAAGCGATCTATTATTCTGGCCTTTGGCTTTCTCCTCCTAATGACAGCCTGCCAAAAAGAGCAACTCATCACGGCAAAAGCAGGTGAACTGCTCGTTGAGTTTGTCGATTTCGAACAAAGTTGCAACTGGAACTTAAAAATCCTGGGCAACATCAAAGTGAATGACTTCCACAGAACGCAGGCTTCTGCCTACCTCTACGGAGATATGGACCGGCACAACCAGGACGGCAGTTTCCAGCTTGGAGATGTTCTACGTGTGGAATTTGAAGTATTGGAAGAAGCGCCTTATCCGCAAAGGCTCATCCTGTGCGATATTCCCGGAGGCATTCCGGTTCGACTGTTAAGTGTGGAAAAAGTGGAGCCTTAAAGCATACTGCGTTATTTAAGGGGATCATCTGGTCTTAATCTCTGTCATTACTCCTTTTTTTCCGTCAGTAGTTGCCGTTGCCAAGAACAAAGTCAGTAATATTTATCCTAGCACTGGAATTTAGTTGAAATGAAAGTGTTAAGTGAAAGAGCGTAGGCAAGCTAAAATGGATTAACCGACTCCGTAAGCCTAGGCAGGATCACATTAGCAAACTCGTCGACACCTAAAATGATGAGCAGTACGATACCGACAATCAAAGCAACGTAAATGAGCACATACATGATGGACATGGCTTCAGATGTATTTTTCATATTCTGGGGTTTAGGTTCTTAAATCCAAAGATCATTCAGCAAGCTTGATCTTCATCATCAGGGCACTACTTTCCAATTCGTCGATATCCAATTCCCCTTCTGATGTTGCTCCTCCCACGATTTCAGCTATATCTCTAAAAGTCATCCATTTTTTTCCGTCAGAAATACCGGGTACTGGAATTTTCATCCATAATTTTCCCGTGTATCCCGCTTTTCTTTTTTGTTGTCCAAAAGCAACAAACCCCTGAACCGTAGGCTGCCCTACGGCGAATAAATAGGTGCCGGCATTTAAAATTAGCGGCTTGGGAAACTTATATTCAAACCAGGTCCCCACCTGATCTTTCCTG
>JAGQXH010000594.1 GCA_020436695.1 Lewinella sp.
CAAGAAGCCGGAAAGTGTCTGGGACTGACAGTCAAAAGTGCAGTTTGTCAAGTCAGGAGTCTACATCTGGGTAATGAAAGTAATGGTAATGGAAAATGAAGTGCCCAGAGAGGTCAGCCTGGCCGGAGATGTCACGATTTTAAGGTAAGTAGGGAATTAAGCAATATTTAACCGGCAGCTAACGGCTATTTAATTACTTTTTAAAACGCAGCTCTTTTATTTGCAGGGTGGTTATTCCAACCAACTAAACCTTTACGTTATCAACCCAGGCTGCCGATAGGTCAGTGATCAGCCGGAAGGGATACTCAAACCGTCCCCTACCCGGATCATGATCACTGACCCATCATCCATCGGCGATCTAAATTTGAACAAAATGGATCTGAACGAAAACCCCAATATCCGCTTATTCTCCAAAGGGAAAAAACACTATTTCTCCATTCTCCGCCAAGACGGCAAAAAGGCCATCCTCACCAGTAAGGGATATGGTTCGGCAAAAACGCGGGATAACGGACTCCAAACCCTCATCAAAAACCTCGATCGATTGGAACTGGAAGAAAAGAATGACTTTTTCCAGTTTTTCGTCAAAACCGGCAACAATCATATCATTGCCAAAAGTGTACCTTTTTCTTCTGATGAGGAGAGACAACAGGCTGTTGATTTCCTGATACGGCTCTTCGCAGAACAGGAAAATCCGGCACCTATTGAAGCAGAGGAAGTTGAGAACGCTACGCCGGACTTACCTCCCAAATACAGCTTTCGCCTGGAATTTTACGTCTCCGAAGAGCAAAAACCGGTTAGAAGCAAGATCGAATATCCCTTCACCCGGGCAAAGAAAGCTTTTGACGGTATCGATATGGCTACTATCGAAAGTTTTCTGAAAAGTTATCTGCCCCATACGGAAGAGACTGTAACAACAGAAATCATGCCTGAACGCCGGGAGTCGACTACTACGCCGATACCATCTCATCAAGCAGAAGAAAAAGGTCTTCCCGCCGCTGCTGTAACCACTACTCCTAAAGTAAATTCCAGGGCGATTGAGCGAGTCTCCGCCCCACTGAAAGTGCCCAAGGTAGAGAGCGGTATCCCCATCAGTCCTTCCGCCGAAGCCCTGGATTTCAGCTTTATCAATAATTTAACCGGCCTACCCACGGGATGGCAGTTGAAAAAATCGGGTCAGACCAGTATCCTGATGGATCTTAGCAAATTACAGTTTCCGAGAGACGTATACACGGACCTCACGGTGAGTATTTTCGGTATGCCACTCGAAACAGGTAGAAAACAGTTGCTGGTTAGGCGGGATTTTAAAACCACTGAGTCGCATCCACTGGTAGTGCCAGTAAGACTGGAGGGACTCCCGACAGGTAGCTCCTGCAAATTCGAATTGCTGGTTAAACTCACGGCTTCGGATAAAGAAGTTCCGCCCTGTCATCTGATGGGCCAATCCAAAACGGCCAGTATAGCCGTCTAAGGATAGACTAAATCACCCCAAATGATCCTTCAGCAAAAAATCACCAGTTTTGGGTATGCGCCCATTCTGCAGCGAGACGTAATTTAGCCACTCCATCTTCTCACAACAGGGATCCGGCAACTTATCTACACCCTGCATTCAGAATGATCCATAATTACCACTTGTCGTCCATGCGAAACTTTTGGTTTCGTTCTTCGGGCTTACTATGTTTCGCTATAACGATCGGTAATACATGCACGAGATCAGGTAGTTCAAACTACTCACTTTTTGGCTTTCAGCTATCAGGGTTTAAACTATCATTGCACTACCAGGACAATATCTTAACCCCCCAACCCCAGAAAAATGAGAAAACCTGAGATCATTTTTTATCACTCAAAAGAAAAAGAAAAAAAACTCCTAAATGAACTTTCCGACATTGGAGACATCTATTCCTTTTCCCTGGATCAGCCTCTCCCTGCCGGTATTTTTATCCGAAAGCAATCGCTGATCGTCATGTACGACAGTAGCCGTGACGGCAAAGGGATGCAAACCTTAAAAGCCATCCGTCGTCAATTACCCAACCAGCCTTTGATCCTGATCCTGAAACATCCGAATACCAATTATCTGATGGAAGCCCTCACGTGTAAGGTCACCAACTTCTTCACCTGTCCGGTAGAAAAAGAAGATGTGATGGCAGCCATCTCTTTTCATTTAGATCAATTGAAGCCTTCTTTATCGGAAAGGTTTAGATCCTGGTTCAATTCGTTTAAAGACAGATTGATAAATCCTGGAAAAAATAAGGCATCAGCAACCTCAGCTATCGGAGAATTGAACAACCTGGAGATACTCGCACTGGCTCCTTCCACCATTCTTCCATTTCTGGGTAAGGAGCCCGACCAGGAAAATACCTACGATATCAGCGTCCAGTTTTTCGGTCGTTTACAGATTAAGATCCGCGGGAAGGCCGTACCGGATATGAAAGGTAAAAAGAATGCGTCCGTTCTGGCCTATCTGCTGTTACACCATCACAGATCCGTGCACCGAGATGTATTGACTGACCGATTTTGGAGCGAAGTGGGCAGTTCTTCCGCCAAGAACTCCCTCAACGTAGCTATTCACAACATCCGGAAAATACTAGCCAGGGTTTTAAAAGACCAGGAAGTGATCCTCTACAAGAACGGCAGTTACTGCATCAATCCGCAACTGGAGATCATTACCGATGTAGAGAAGTTCACCTATTACTGGAAGAAGGGTCGGGACCTGGAAGCTTCGCAAGGGCTACACCACGCCCTGCATGCTTACAACCGGGCCATCGGATTTTATCAGGAAGAATTCCTGGAGAACCTGCGTTACGAAGACTGGTGTGAATCCGAACGGGCCAACCTGCGGGAGATCTATTTGTTCATCCTCAACCGGCTCAGTGCCTATTTCCTGGAGCAGGAAAATTACTATGCCTGCATCAACGTCTGTAAAAAAATGCTGTCGACCGATGAGTGTCTGGAAGAAGCCCATCGCAAACTGATGAAGTGTTACTATTCATTGGGCTTGATGGATATGGCCTCAAAGCAATACTTCAAATGTAAAAAAGTGCTGGCGGAAGAACTTGAGTTACAAGCTTCCCAAATAACGGTAGATCTGTTTGAGAAAATGCAGAGTGGTGCAGCGGTAAATTGAGTGAGCTTGTGGAAAATGATATGATTAATTTGTTGCCGGTTAGTCGAATGAACTGACTAACCGGCAACTGCCTCACGACCAATTAAACACTGATCTTTAATTTTAACCGCTAGGGAATACCGGTTGCTAAAGCTTCACCGTAGTGATCCAGCCGGTATATTTTTCGATATGCTGCTCAATTATTGCACCTGGTATGATGATCGAGCTATTGATCTCCTTATTGCTATGTCGGGCAATGATCCGATAACTTCCCCAGGTGACGGGCTCCAGCCTGAACTGTTGATTATCATTCCCATTGAAATTGTACAACTGCACCGGCACATTATTCTGTTGGGAAGCTCCGGGTATATCCAGGTATTTTCCGGTGTCCACGTGTTTGATATAGTAGTAACCATCGGTAGCTTTTTCAAATTTAAAGCGTTGCGGTCCCCAGCCTTTCCATTTATTCAGATACAGACGGTTACCGGAGGCTTCAATACCAAGGCGTTCCTGACTGTTGGGTATGGGATATACCGTCAGCAGTCCGTAATAACCGTTCACATCAATGGGGTACATGTGATTGACCGTGTTGATGTCGGCACTGCTCAGACCATTGCGCTGCCCCATTCTCGCCAGACGGGCGTAGAACAGATGCGGCCAGTAGGTATTGGGGACCATCGTCCAGAAGCCGTCTCTGGAAAAAGCATATGGCGAGTAATGCATGATCGAGCCATAATCGTAATCGTACACATCATTAAACCCATCTCCGGAACAGTATCTGTAAAACTGCGGCTTATCTTCCTGAATGATATTGCCTTCATTGATCACTACGTACTTGTCGCGGTCACAACGGGAATGCTCGTGCTTCATGCCGGCAGCGTGCAGCAATTCGTGCATAATGGTCCCTTTGCTGACGTTGCTGGTCAGGTATACCGATCTTTGACCCGCACTTAACGGAGCCCCTAAACCAACAGAATAATTCCCGTCATTCGAGTTATAGAACCGGACGTATTTGTCCTCATTCGTACGCTGCACAAAAGACAGGTTCGTCTTCTCCTCGATCTCATTCATGGCCTCGCGGATGAGGTTGCTTCGGGGATGAGCGCTAAAATCGATATAAGGAACCACTCCATAGAGCCAGCGACTCTGAAAAGCAGACAGGATGATACCCCGCTGATTCATCAAATTATTGATCTCATCGAGTTCGGCTTCTCTGCCCAGGACAATATCTCCGTCAAGTACAATATGGCCGTCCAGGATATTGGCGGTTTGGGTCTCGAATTCGCCGGTAAGCGCATTGGGAATTTTCACTTTTACGGTTCTTTCCGAAATGGCTTCCGGATGAAACACCTCTGCCTTCCAGGCTTCTTTATCATATTCTTCTCCCAGGTGTTCGTCTATCCCATCGATCAGTTCTTCAAGGGTCATAGTGTCTTCCTGCTCAGCATTTCTAAGAAGGTCTTCATTTTTTTGACAGGCAGTTAACATTACACCGAAGGCCAGGATAAAGAAGATGAATTTTTTTTGAAAGCTTTTCATTGGTTGAATTTTAGGTTATAATGGATTGTATTGACGCTACAAGTTTAGCGGCAAATCCGATGGCGCCCAATGAAGTACTGCTTTCGGGAACGAAAGGCATAGCAAGTGACCAGTTTCGGCCTGTAAGTGGTAAAACCTACTTTTTAACGATCCGGATGAATTGATCCCGACGATCTAATTCCAGTCGAAGTTGGTAAACGCCCGGTGATAACCGATGTAGATCAATTTCTCCCGTATTGGAGAGACGCCCCTGCCCCACTTTCCTCCCTGTTACATCATAGATCGAAAAGGGGGTATCTTCAGGAATTGTCGTTTCTTTCGATGAAAGTCTTACTGATGAAGCAGCAGGATTGGGATAAGCACGGAATGAGTGGTTTTCTCCGGCAACGGAATGATCTACGGCTATGATACCGGAATAAGAAAAAGCATCATCAAAATCCATCTGTTTCAAGCGGTAGTAGGATTGACCGACCGGTGGAGATAAATCGATAAAAGAATAATCCGTTGTTATGCTGGAATATCCGGCCCCTTCCACAAATCCGATCGTAGTCCAACCCGAATAAACGGGCTCCCCACCGAGCGCCTCGGTCACCCGCTGGATCTCAAAGCCCCGGTTGTTCCATTCTGACCAGGTAGTCCAGTTCAATACCACCTTGGTTGATTCGAACGCTCCGGAAAAACGGGCCAGTTCCACCGGCAGGATGCCCCCGGCATCATACATGCAGGTTCCGAAGAAGAAATCGACCGAAAATGGAAGAGAAGCTGAGTTGACCGCAGTTTTGCTGTAAACGGCTACCCAGCCGTCGCCGGGATTGAAACAACTGGTCT
>JAGQXH010000595.1 GCA_020436695.1 Lewinella sp.
CGTTCAAACTCAGGTAGTGCCGGATGTGGATTGAGCGCCGGTTTATTTTGCCTGATAGCCTGTAATATTTTTTCTCTGCTCATGTGGGTAACCTTTATCTAGCGGGCTAAATGAATAGCCATACATCAATAATACGAATATTTAAGTTGTCCACCATCAGTGGTCAGTCGTAGCGCACAAAGCTGAAATTGAATCAATCAACGCGAAATAGACCGGATAGAGGCCCTCATATTCAAAAATCCGGGCTACTGCCGTTGATCTTTAGCACTGACTGACTGACAACTGGGTAACTGATAACTAAAGATAATGAAAGTGTGGTTGAAATAGGATGCTGATGCTCACTGTAGCATCAGCAACTTTTCTTAAGGTCTGCTACCAAATACCTGGTACCTGGCACTGGAAACCGTTGACCTATTTTCTATTTTTCTTATACCATTCGCCAAAACTCTGCTTCGGCGGTGCCGGCAACTCCCGGTCTTTTCCCCAGGCATTCCACCGGTTATACACCATAAAGCGCGGTGCGATCTTTAAGGCCACTCGACCCATTTTCCCAGCGGTGCGAAATAGCAGCGGATGTCGGAACAGCCAACTGGTCAGCCCCATCGCCATGCTTTTCGAAGCGGGTTGTTGCTTTTCCTCGGTGACCAGTTGCCGCCATTTATACAACTGATGGTGGATGTCGATCTTTACCGGACAAACATCCGCGCAGGAGCCGCAGAGCGTGGAAGCAAATGGTAGGTCCTTATGTTTTTTGAGATCGATACCCGGAGTAAGAATTGAACCGATCGGCCCCGGAATAGTGTATCCATAGCTGTGCCCACCGCTGCGCCGATAAATGGGGCAGGTATTCATACAGGCCCCGCAACGAATGCAGGCCAGGGATTTACGGAAATCAGGCCGCCCCAGTTGACGGGTACGTCCGTTATCTACAATGATGATGTGCATCTCACCGCCCGGCTTGGGCTTATGATGATGTGAAGTATATACGGTAATGGGCTGTCCGGTAGCACTACGTGCCAGCAGACGGGTAAACACGCCCAGGTCTTCGGCCCGTGGAATAACCTTCTCAATCCCCATGCTGTGGATCTGCACCCGGGCCAGATGCACCCCCATATCGGCATTACCCTCGTTGGTGCAGACGACTACGCCACCCGTATCGGCAATTCCGAAATTAACACCGGTAAGCGCGGCTTCCGCTTTCAGAAAATATTCCCGCAGGTGGCCACGGGCAGCCTCGGTGAGATACTGCGGATCGGCATTGCCGGCTTCAGTACCGATCTTGGCGTGGAACAGTTCGCCGATCTCTTCCTTTTTCATATGAATGGCGGGCATCACGATATGGCTCGGCACATTCTCCTCCAGTTGTACGATGCGTTCGCCCAGGTCGGTATCCACTACTTCAATGCCGTTCTTTTCCAGGAAGGGATTGAGATGGCACTCCTCCGTGAGCATGGATTTGCTCTTGACCATGCGGGTGAACTGATGCTTTCTCAGAATGCCCAGCACGATGTCATTATGCTCCTGTGCGTCGGCAGCCCAATGGACGATGACGCCGTTTCGTTGGGCATTTTCTTCGAATTGTACCAGGTATTCGTCCAGTTCGCTCAGTACATTCAATTTGATACGAGATGCCAGCTCGCGGAGCTGTTCCCACTCCGGTAGTCCGTGGGCGGCCATGTCTCTTTTCTGGCGAACCCACCAAAGGGACTGATCGTGCCAGTTGGTACGGTCTTCATTGCTGATGAATTGGGCGGCGGCGGTAGCGTGACTCATTTTATTTCGATACTGGGTCCTGGGTAGTTGGTATTGGGCCAGGCATCCAAGGACTGGTAAACAATTATTTCAGGGCAAAAGTAAAACGATAAGCTTTACTTAGGGTAATCAGGGATGATCGCGCGATCCCTCCATTATCGGGAGAGAAAGGCATTCGACCAAGTGCTGGGTAGGCCGTCCAGCCACCTACGTTGTTACTGACGTGAGTGTCGATGTTGTCATCCGTTCCCGGACTGATCTCTGCTACCTGAAGAATGGCACCCGCTTTTCTCCCGATGGCAGCGGCCAGGTTTTGGGCTTCTCTTTCAGCTTTCTTGATGATCTTCGTTAGCAAACGATCCTCCATTTCCATAGTGATATCCCTGGTAGCATTGAGCGTAGTGGCACTAAGATTGGGATAAAATTCAATTTCCCGGTAAAATTTTTCCAGGTTTTTTACAGATAAGAATTGAATGAAGATCAGTTCCTGGCCCTGATTGGAGAAGTTGAACTGGATAGAAAAATCCTGGGGAATATCAGATGATCTGACTATACCCTCGTATTGTCGGGCCAGACTGATCAGCGTTTCTCTGGATAGCGGATCCGTGTATTGCTGCTCTTCATCATCAAGTGGGATCGCATAGGGATCAGCCAGCGCAGAGGTTTGCAATATGACCAGATAATCGATCCGTTCTGCCGTCAGCTGTAGCGTGTCCTGGACCAGGATCTCCAGCGTTTGCTCAGTCTGAGCTGTCAAAACCACATGACCAGTCATGATGAATCAGATACAGAACAGGTATTTTTTCATAGGAGAGCAGGAGTTTATCGTCTTCGTTTAGAAAAAAAATATGGCTTCCAGTCAAAGATAAATGCTGGAAGCCATATTTTTTGCTTTCTTAAACCCCGGGTAGCTGATTACTTGCTACCGTAGGTCGGGCAGCGTATATCGCCGAAGTAGTACACCAGTCCTACTCCCAGAAAGACATAAGAGTCATTATTGCTGCTGTCTCCTCGTTGGCGGCCTTCTTCTCCGATGGGGCCATCCGTCACACCGGGAATAGCTACGGAGCGGTCGGATAACTCCGCCGCGATCTCACCGCGTGAACGGATGAGGTCACTTCTATCGGGATAAACGGTGCTGACGTCGTCGAGATAATCATTAAACAGGTAGCGGGAACTCAGTTCGAAGTTGAGGCTCCATTCGTAGGAAAGGTCGATCTTGAAGCCCATACCGTACACCAGTCCGGCCGTTACTGTATAATATTCCTCTCCTTTGAACTGGCCTTCCGTACCGAGCGGGCGCAATTCGTAGAGCACACCGTTCAGTTCGGCCTTGGGATTAAAGTAATAAGCATTGATCCCACCGAATAGGTAAGGGGTATAAAATTCATCCTTGCTACCGTGATTATAGGGAAGGAAGTTGAATTCCAACTGCAGGGCAGCATCGAGGATGGTGGATTCGAAGCTGAGGTTGCGCGCCCTTTCAAACACGTTTTTAGAATCGTAATCCGTATCGGAAATACTGCCGTAATTGCCGGACATTTTCAGCCCTACGCGATTGTTGAAGTTATATCGGGCCATAAATCCGGCGGCGAAACCGGGTTTGGTCAGATCAAAATCGGTATTCAGATCACCGAAGTAATAGGAAACACCCGCCCATGGGCCTGCTTCCCAACCCCGTTGGGCCGACAGCCAGAAGCAGCTTAGCAATAATGTCAGTGTTAAAAAAGTTGTCTTTTTCATGTCTGAGTTGAATAAGTTCATGAGATCAAAAAATGATGGAATTACCGGATGACTTCGGCGCTTTGGGTATTGGGAAAGTAATTTGGGGATACAAAACTAGCATAAAACGCTAAAACGAAAGTATGTGGTATACTTTGAACGTGGAATTGGGTGGTAAATTTTAGTGCGGCGGATTTTATTAAAAGTAGATTCCGCTCATCATCTACTATCAAACAAGACAAAAGCCATCGCACCAATCGGCACCATGGCTTTTTTAATATTGCATCGAAAGTAAGTATCGTCGATCAGGCGATCTTTTTCAAAGGCATCACCTGCTTCTCTTCAGAGGTGCTCAGCGCGTGGAACTCATAGCCCAGGGCACTGAAGTATTTCAAAACCTGTGGTAAGACACTGGTCATGGTTTTTTGTGCTTTCAGGCTGTCGTGGAATACCACGATGGAGCCGGGGCGTGCGTTGGACACTACATTGTCCAAACACTGTTCCACGGTGATATTTGGATCAAAGTCTCCACTCAATACATCCCACATGACGATCCGGTAGTGTCTTTGTAGAAACTGAGCCTGCTTAGGCTTCATCCGTCCGTACGGCGGGCGAAACAAGGTTGTATTTACCGCACGGGCACAGTGCCGGATATCATGAAAGTAGGTCAGGTTATCGCTGGCCCAGCCGTTCAGGTGATTATTGGTGTGATTTCCCACCGCATGACCGGCTTCTACCACCTGCCGGAACACTTCCGGATGGCGCTGGATGTTCTTGCCTACACAGAAAAAAGTGGCCTTTGCATCGTAAGCAGCCAGTTGGTCCAATACCCAGGGAGTCACTTCCGGAATAGGGCCGTCATCGAAAGTAAGATACAGAATCTTATCTTTTCCCGGTATTCTCCAGGTGAAGTTTGGAAAAAGATCTTGGATGAATTGAGGAGTCTTAATTAAATACATTGGTTGTTGATTATGATGTTCATGGATGTATACCTTGCTCTAAATTTGTAAATTTGCAGCCCATTGCAAAAAGGCGTCTCAAGCGAAGCCTACATTACAAATTTGGTGATCCTATCCTCCCTGCTGGCCGATAGCCGTTAAAAGGGAAGCCGGAATGCAGCTATAGGAGATAGTTGGAACCTATTGAGTAGATGTTGCTTCACAAGCTCACTATGATCGGTATCCTAGTGACAATATTTGGTAATACTTGGTGTGAACTTATGCTTTCTTTAAGAACGTATAGTCTTAATACCTATCGTGTTTACTATATGTCAACGCTGGTGCAACCGGATTCGCTGCCTTTTGTTTAAGGAATATTCAAAATTTTTTGAAAAAATATTTTCTACTGGTAGTAGTATTGTTATTAATAAATTGAATAATGCAGAATATTAGACTGAGATTTGCTCCCAGCCCAACCGGTGCGCTTCACATTGGCGGTGTACGTACGGCACTCTATAATTACCTGCTGGCCCGGCAAAGCGGCGGTACCTTCATACTGAGGATCGAGGATACGGATCAGACCCGCTATGTACCCGGAGCGGAACAATATATTATTGAATCACTGCAATGGTGTGGGATCAGCCCGGACGAAGGCCCCGGTTTCGGCGGTGAATTCGGTCCGTATCGCCAATCGGACCGAAAGGATATCTATACCGACTACGCCATAGAATTGATAAATTCCGGTAATGGCTACTATGCTTTCGATACGCCCGAAGAACTGGATGCCAAAAGAGCGGAAAGTGCCGACCATGGGCATCAGACCTGGAAATACGATTCTTCTACCCGCCGGCATATGCGCAACAGTATCAGTTTGCCGGTCGAAGAGGTCAGCCGTTTGTTGGCCGACGGCGTTCCCTATACCATCCGGCTGAAAGTACCCGAAGGGCAGGAAGTCATTATTCAGGATCAGGTACGCGGAGAGGTGATCTTCCAGACCAATGAGCTGGATGACAAAGTGATGCTTAAGGCCGACGGTATGCCGACCTACCACCT
>JAGQXH010000596.1 GCA_020436695.1 Lewinella sp.
ATTGGGAACCGCTCCACCCATGAATTAAAAATATTCTCTATATTGGTAATGTTTCTGAAATTTTAAACTCTGATGTAAATGAAATACCTTCTACGACGCTCTATTTTCCTCCTCTTTTTGCTCTTCCCGCTTATACTTTCCGCCCAATGGACACCCCTCGGAGGAGGAACCGATTACTCGTTTGAGCAAAACGATCTTTACACCATTTCGTACCTGGGCAAGATCTATCGCTCCGAAAATATGGGGAATGACTGGCAGCAGGTCCAAACGAACTATGTGCCCATTTCTGAAGATGTTGAACATTTCACGGTATTGGGTGATCTTTTTTATGTCATTACTTCCGCAAATAACGTATGGTACTCTGAAGACAACGGCAATACCTGGACGAAGATCACCGGTGGCGACCGCCCTTTCGATCCGCTCCGGTTCCTAAAAATAGCCGGGAAGGTCTATGTAGTCAACGACTCATCCACCAAGCTCTATACCCCAAGTGAGGACCACAGCGAATGGATCTCCATATCTACTCCCATATTTGTTGCCAATTGCTATACAGCCAACGATACCGCCGTCTATGTGGGTTCCCGATCTGGGGGAGTATACTATGCCCGCTACGATGATCTCGAAAACTGGCATCAGATCAATGACGGTCTGCCCTCCAGGTTCTTCCCTCCTGTCTATGATGATATTATGACCATCACTACCAACGGCACCGACCTCTACGCCATTATTGAACGTAACGGGCTCTACAAATGGAGTCCCGAAGAAAAGCACTGGCAACTCCTGGATGCTTTGCCCTTCACACCATCCTCCAGTGCCGATATAATAAGTGTAGTAGCTTTCGGAGAACAACTACTGGTCAACGTCGAAAACTACGGAGAATCTTTTCTTTCTTCCGACGGGGGAGCCACTTTTTCACTTTATGAACCGCGACAAAGAGGCCATTTCTTCCGCTTCGGCGATTTTGTTTTTTCCTGGGACAACAATAGCCTGCTTCGCCACCCGGCAGCCGGACTGTTCTACGAAAAAGCCACACGCTCCACCTTGGGAATGTCGCCCGTCTGGGAGCGAACGATCACTGGAGAATATCTGGGAGAAGGCGGCTTTTTTGCAAAAGACCTGGACCTGGACGGCCGAAAAGAAATACTGTGCTCCGGGAAAAACGGAAACGATTACTGGTTTTCCATTTATGAATATGACTCGCAACAGCAAACTTATATCAAATCATTCGTCAGCGACGCTTTTGTCGGTCGTAAGATCATAGACATTCAACCGATCGACCTGGATGGAGACCAACGTTACGAACTAGCCATAGGATTTGACGACAGTTGGCTGGAACTCTATGACTCAGAACATTACGACAGCATGCTGTATGCCATTCAGATGCCTGCCCGCCCGGCACCTGCCGGCGACCGCTACAAGATCAGCAACTTCATTATTGAAGATATTGACCAGAACGGTACCCGGGAGTTCATTACCCTGACGCAGAATAACATCATTGCTTTGGACATTGACGACGGTAGTGTAGTGTATGAATTCCCTTACAGTGGTACTGCGCTGGCCTATGGGAATGTGGACGCGGACCCCGCCAATGAACTGGTGCTCAATACCGGTTATGTGCTGGAATTCCGTCAAGACAGTCTGCTGCTGGAATGGGATTATCCCAATGGTTACTTCAGTGCCTATCGCCAAAGCCTCTTATTGCGAGACATCGATAGCGATGGCATAAAAGAGATCATCGGTCTGGCCGCGGGTACTACAAATGACATTGAAGTCTTCAGTGTTCCGGATCAGGCCAGGATCTACACCATAGATGCCTATTATCCTGAATTCAGTTTCGAGCTATGGGATGACGACGGCGACGGCTGGATGGAAGTTTTTGTACCCAACTGGACAGGTCGCCATATTTTGTATGATCTGCGAACCGGAACGGAAATCCGCGAATTTGATATAGGCGGTGGAGATTCTCATGATGTACTGATCGAGGACGTTGATTCTGATGGGAATATGGAGATACTCCTGGCCGACGGAAACTCTTCTACTGCTTCCGACCATATCCTCATCTTTGATCGAGCCACCTTCGCTGAAGAATGGCAATCCGATTTCGTCAGCCTTTACCGATATGAAATGGCTATTGGAGATGTAGATGGTGACTGCACTCCGGAAATGATATTTCTCGAAGAATATGACAGCCTGCCACCAAGCGACTTCAACCGGATTCGTGAATTAAAGTTAACCGCCATGAATTTAGAAACCAAGGAGGTGAAATGGCAGGAAACAATCGCATCAGGATACCCTGTTGATTACCCCTACATCGAAGTGGTTAAGGTTAGTCCCATAACTCTCGGTGGGCCTCCTAAAATACTAATCGGAGGTTCCGAAAGACAGGATGGTTTTCTAAAGATCTATGATCCAATACAGGACATTATTGAAAATACGTACTATTTTCCAAATACGAATCGGATCATCACTATAGAAGTGGCAGATCTGGATCAGAACAATGAACTGGAAATCATCCTTGGGAGTAAAGCGACCACTTCCGGACTAATTGATGAGATCTACGTGGTAAATGCCACTGATGGTCACGAGATCTGGGCCAGTGGAGATCTGGGCCCGGGCAGTAGTCCCGGTATTTACGAATTGATGGTAGAAGATGTCAATAATGACACCTATCCCGATATCATTGCCAATGATTATGATATTTATGTTTATAGCGGGCTGACCAAAGAACCCATATTCTTCTTGGAAGAATACGAATTCAGTAAACCACGTTTCATTTCCACACTAAAGCTAAATGGCAAACAGCACCTCGTCATTACCGAAAAGAACCGGATCATAGTGTATAATGATCAACTCACCGGTATTCAGGAAAAGATCTTTATGGAGGACCCCGTAGAAACGATTCAGATAGGAGATATCGATGGCAACCAGATGCCCGACATTGTTTACGGCAGCGAGGGCAGCATAAAGGCATTTGAGCTGGCTTCCGACGGTACTTTGACCAACACTTATGTTTCAAAACCAGTGAGCTCATCCCTGGAACTGACCCGTATCGGCGATTTCGACGGCGATGGTAAAGTGGAGATTTTTGTACGTTCCAATCAGGGGTTTCATGAGTTTGAAAATGAGATCGAGAACGACGTAGCTATATGTCTTGGGGCTGATGCCGCAATTGATGGTGAAGGCCTCATTCCAACGCCGCACCCGGTCACACGGCATCAATGGACGGTGGCCAATCAGGGCAACACCAATATTTCAAACAGCCACCTTATCAATGCACAAACCAGCCGGTTGCAGATCAATCCGAATGGGCTTACACCGGGCACCGCAGTGCTCCGCTACACGATTAATACCTTGGATGGCTGCCAGTTGATGCGCCTGGTGTCTATCACTATTCCTCCGACACTAACGCCGGTTCCAGCCGGAATGGATCAACTGGATCTTTGCGCCCCCCAAACGCAGTTAGCTGCCGCCTCACCTGCCGAGGGCTTTGGACTATGGAAGTTGCTCTCCGGGACCAATACCGGTCTCATTTCCGACCCACTGGATCCCAATTCTCTGTTTCATGGCCGGATCGGAGAATCCTATCAGCTCAAGTGGGAAATTCAACAGCTCACCTGTCCGCCGCCGGCTCAGGAAGTTACGATCCACTTCAGCGATGATTCCGATGCAGATGGGATTGCCGATGCCTGCGACTGCAACGCAGCGGACCCGGCCGATGCATACCAGTTGATCTCCGATAGCCCAATTCCCGGGGGAGCTTATTACAATGTCTACGATTTTGAGGTAAACGGTAGTGTGGCACAGAACACCCAGGTGGATGTAATTGCCACCCATTCCGTACGATTGACAGCCGGCTTCCACGCCCGGGCGGGCAGCGCGTTTTCGGCACGTATTGATGACTGCCAACCGCCGCTACCCGCTCCTGATTTACCGGCCTTCAGGAAGGAAACAGTAGCTGCCCCATCCCTGAAAATCTACCCTAATCCGGTAAGCGGAAATGCGACTATAGACATGGACCTACCCAAAGGCGACACGATTGATCTCTTTGTACAGAACGTCAATGGCCAGTTGGTAAGCATTCTGTATAAGGGCGAGCGACTGGATGCCGGCCTATATAATAGAGCCTTGCCAACAGCCAATTTTGCTCCCGGTATTTATTTCCTGAAATACCGGACTTCTACGGCGATAAGAACCATTAAATTCATTGTGGTCAGAAAATGAAGGAACAATTTTGCCGGGGAGTAGCCGAAGCATAGCTTTCATGAAATCCGATGATTCCATGTTTCAATAACTTTAAATCAAAAAATAAATGATCCCCTACGCGCTCTCAAAAAACAGTATGCCCGTTGGCATACAGGACGTACCTCGTGGCCTCGCCTGTAATTGTATTTGCCCGGCCTGCAGTGCTCCACTTATTGCCCGAAAGGGAAAACGCAAGTCACATCACTTTGCTCACTACCGGCAACCGGAATGCACGAACGCACTGGAAAGCAGCCTGCATCTGATGGCTAAGGCCGTTCTGAAGAGGAGCACAAAGATCGTGCTTCCTCCCATTTATCTCCACGGTCGGGAAAGAGCAGTGGAATATGCCCGACTCTATCAATACGGAAGCGTAAGAGCGGAAGCCTATCTACAAGGAATGGTTCCGGACCTCATTCTGGAAACTCCGGATAATAAGGTACTGGTAGAGATAGCCGTATCTCACTCCAGTCGGTCAGATAAGATCTGGAAATTACAACAGGCAAGGTTGGCCGCCATAGAGATTGATGTGCTTGATCTGCACCTCGAACTGGCCGGGATGGGCAAAGGCGGTGATCTTTGTGCCTTCAGCGAAGCGATCATACAGGGCATACGCCATAAAAAATGGCTCTTTAATCCTAAACAACATGCCCTGGAGTACCAATGTCGGGAAAGATCCGACCGGAAAAAAGTTAAACACAAACAATTCGACGGCAGACACCATCATATTGTAGAATCCTGCCCCGAGGGAAAACGGTTCCGGCGCTCCGGCCCACGGGAGGGATGCTCTTATGCCAATGTGTTCTCTGACTGCCTGCATTGCTCCTATTGCTTTGAGATCGAATACGCTAAAAAACATGTAGGATACCGGCAAATCGCAACTCAACCGGCATATGTATATTGCCTGGGACATAAATAGATCAGGGACATCGAAAAGATCTAGAACTCCGGTGCTCAAAAAATTAATAAAATTTTGAAATCCTAAAAACCTTTTCCATTTATTCTTGTTTTTGAGTTGTAAAAATAAAAGTAATACTATTACAAAAAGTAGTTTTGCAACTTACTATTATGACTGCAACTCACGTTCAAAAAATACACCCTATTCAGCGTTTCTTCGGATTACTCAAGCTGGACCGGAAAGATATCAGCTATGTATACGTATACGCCATCTTCTCCGGCCTGATCACCTTGAGTTTGCCTTTGGGGGTACAGGCGATCATAGG
>JAGQXH010000597.1 GCA_020436695.1 Lewinella sp.
GGCCCAAACTCATGGAATCCCGTGGCTACAGAACCTATATGACCGGTAAATGGCATGTGGATGCTCCGGCCGACCAGGTCTTCCAAACGGCCCGTCATATCCGGCCGGGCATGCCCACGGATGTGCGGAACAACAAAGAACTTCGGGAACGGGTAACGGCTCAACTCCTGGCAGGGCGCTCTGACCTTACTGAAAGAATGCCCCTTGGCTACAACCGGCCGCTGGATGAGAACGATGATTCCTGGTCACCAACCGATACCCTGTTCGGCGGCTTCTGGCAGGGAGGAAAGCACTGGAGTGAAGTGGTACGCGATGATGCGCTGGATTATCTGCAGGATGCGGCCCAGCACGATGATCCCTTTTTCATGTATCTGGCTTTCAACGCGCCGCATGATCCCCGACAGGCGCCACAGGAATATCAGGATCTGTATAATGTCGACAGTATTTCACTGCCGGAAAGCTGGTTGCCGCAATATCCCTACATGGTGGAAATGGGGAGCGGCCCTGGCCTGCGCGATGAAGATCTGGCTCCTTATCCGCGTACGCCTTACGCCATCAGGACCCACATTAAGGAGTATTACGCCATCATCAGTCATCTGGATGCCCAGATCGGTAAAATCCTGGATGCATTGGAAGCTTCGGGGAAAGCGGATAACACTTATATTTTCTTCAGCGCGGATCACGGTCTGTCAGTAGGCCGGCACGGATTGATCGGCAAACAGAGCCTTTTTGATCACAGCATCCGTCCACCCATGATGGTTGTGGGGCCGGATATTCCCGCCGGACAGCGGGTAGATGCGGATGTCTATTTGCAGGATATTATGGCTACCAGTCTGGAACTGGCTGGAGTGCCAAAACCTGATTTTGTAGGTTTCAACAGCCTTTTACCCCTGGCCAGAGGCACCCGCACCGAGAGCTTCTATCCGGCCATTTACGGAGCTTATGAGAAGTCTTCCCAGCGCATGATCCGCAAAGATGGTTATAAGTTGATCTCATATCCGAAGGCTAATAAACTCCTGTTATTCGATCTGAATAATGATCCGCAGGAAATGACGGACCTGGCTGATCTGCCGGAGTACAAGGAAAAGGTAGAAGATATGTATCGCGAACTGGTCGAACTGGAGCGGGAGATGGATGATCCGATGGTGAGTGAAGATGTGCCGGATTCGGGGCGCTAGGTAGGCTTTTTCCAGTTGTGGCAGATCTGTCGGAACTACCGCAACTCGCTGCTCTCAAACGAAAGACGACGGTATTATCAGGCCCAAACGAAAGACGTTGTGTTAACTGACCACAAGTGTATTAACCTAGTTGCAATAGGTGAAAAGTTTACCGGATGACCAGCCATAAACGGGTTTTCTCCAGCTTCAATTGATAGATAATTTTCTATTTTCGCACTGGAAAACCAACCACATGATCCAAGAATTACTCCTGCAGTTCCTCCCTCCGGAGCGCATCAAAGCCCGTCTTATCGACCGCTACGCTTACGCCAGCGATGCCAGCCATTTCTATTTGGTGCCGGAAGCCGTGGTGCAACCCAATGCCGTTGAAGAGATCCGGGATCTGTTCCGTTTCGCGCATGAAAATGGTAAACATCTTACTTTTCGAGCGGGTGGTACCAGCCTTTCCGGACAGTCGGTAACGGATGGCATTCTGGTAGATCTGAGTAACTATTGGAGAACTGTAACACCGGAAAATGGGGGCAAGCAGGTACGGGTAGAACCGGCAGTGATCGGCTCTTATGTCAATCTGGCCCTGAGAGCTTACGGACGTAAAATGGGGCCCGATCCCGCCTCCATTAATGCGGCCATGATGGGAGGTATTCTGTCCAATAATTCCAGTGGGATGTGTTGTGGGGTAGTGGATAATTCCTACCATACCCTGCGGTCTATTACCTTTGTGCTGCCCAACGGACAGGTATTCAACACGGAAAAAGTCGAAGATTACCAGCGCTTTGAAACGGAGGCCAAAGAGATTGCAGATGGATTAACGCAACTCAGAAAAGAGGTACTGGCTAACCCGGAACTCACCGGTCTCATTCGCGAAAAATACAAGCAGAAAAATACGGTTGGCTACTGCCTGAATGCTTTTATCGACTTTGAGCATCCGCTCGATATCCTGGCCCACCTGATCATCGGTGGTG
The DNA here is from genome assembly GCA_020436695.1 of Lewinella sp. Taxonomy (GTDB): domain Bacteria; phylum Bacteroidota; class Bacteroidia; order Chitinophagales; family Saprospiraceae; genus Flavilitoribacter. Next base: position 2,141 of record JAGQXH010000597.1, read on the forward strand.
AAGGGACATTGGCTTTTATTGCCGAAGCGGTGATGAATACCATTCCGGATTATCCGGAGAAAATGACGGCTATGCTGTATTTTAACGATCCGGCGGTAGCCTGTCATTCGATCTACGCCCTCAAGCAGACCGGTGCGCGGGCGCTGGAATTTATGGATCGGGCCTCGCTGCGTTCGGTGGAAGATATGCCCGGCCTGCCGGATTTTTATAAAACCTTACCGGAACGGGCTTCCGCCATCCTGATCGAGTTTCAGGAAGAAACACAGGAGGCGCTAAAGGAGCGCTACGATGGAGCCAAAGCATTATTTGATGAGCTCCCCCTGCTCTTTCCGCCGGAATTCACCCAAGACCCGGCCGCGCAGGCGCTGATGTGGAAGGTGCGCAAAGGCATGTATCCTTCGGTGGCGGGCATGCGGGCCAAGGGTACTTCTGCTCTGATGGAAGACTGTGTAGTGCCGGTTGAACGCCTGGGCGAGGCCGTGGTGGATGTACAGCAACTTTTTGTCAAACACGGCTATGAGAACGGCATCATCTTTGGGCACGCCAAGGACGGGAATCTGCACTTTGTCGTGTCGCAGAGCTATACCACGCCGGAAGATATTGCCCATTACGAAAAATTCAATGATGATCTTTTTGATCTGATCCTGCATAAATACAAGGGGGCGTTAAAGGGAGAGCACAGTACCGGCCGGGCGGTATCCTCCTTTGTGGAAAAGGAATGGGGCGGCGATGCCTACCGGATCATGAAAGAATTGAAGACATTGATCGATCCATCCAACGTACTGAACCCGGGCATCGTGATCACGGATGATCCGCTGTCGCATATTCACCACCTCAAGGTCATGCCGGTGGTGGAAGAAGAGGTAGATCGCTGTATCGAATGCGGTTTTTGCGAAAGCGCCTGTCCCAGTCGTGATCTGACCCTGACCCCGCGCCGTCGCATCGTTGTGCGCCGGGCCATTGCACGGGCAGAAACGGCGGGAGATACCGCTACGAAAAACGCACTGCTGAAAGACTATACCTACGATGGTCTGGAAACCTGCGCTACCGACGGTATGTGTGCCACTAAATGCCCGGTAGATATCAATACCGGTGATCTGGTGAAACGCCTGCGCCGGGAAAATCATGCTCCCCGTGAAAAAATGCTGGCTTATCGGGTGGCACAAAACTTCATCTGGCTGGAAAGGGCGGCCCGCCTTGGTTTAAAGACCGGGAACGGCATGACCAGATTACTGGGTGACCGCTTTATGCCCGGTCTGACGAATATGGCCAGGAAACTATTACCGGTTTTGCCGAACTGGTCGCCTCAATTCAAAAGTCTGGACCTGCAAAGCATCGGGCGTGCTGCCGCCCGAAATGGTGCCGCTAAAAAGGAGAAAGACTTACAGGTGCTCTATTTCCCCAGTTGTATCTCCCGTATGATGAGTGGGGAAGTCATGCGTTCCTTCTATTCGGTATGTGGAAAGGCCGGCATTGAAGTCATACTCCCGGAGCAAATACAGGGAACCTGTTGCGGACAAATATTTTCCTCCAAAGGCTTTGCCGATGCCTATCGCTACACGGCGAATAAAACCCTGGTCAAACTCTGGGAAGCGACGAATGAAGGGACGATCCCCGTGGTACAGGATGTAAGTAGCTGTACCCAGACTTTATTGGCCAGTCGTCCCTACCTGAATAAAAAGAACCAGGCTCGCTTTGATGCCATGCAGATCCTGGATATCGTCGATTTTGCGGCGGATGTATTGCTTCCCCGCCTTAACATTACACAACCTAAAGAACGGGTGGTATTCCATCCGGTCTGCTCCGTACAAAAGATGGGCACCGTCCACAAATTACAGACTATAGGCCGGGCCTGCTCGCAACGGGCCGATATCCCGGTTTTTGCAGCCTGTTGTGGGATGGCCGGTGATCGCGGCTTCCTTTATCCGGAATTGACGGCTGCAGCTACTAAGACGGAGGCCGAGGAGGTCAGTCAGGAAGTGTACGATGGATACTATTCCACGTCCAAGACCTGTGAATTGGCCTTGTCGGAGGCGGTGAGGAAGGAGTATGAGTCGGTGATTGTTTTGTTGGATGAGGTATCTTAGCAGATCTTTAGTCGTAAGTCTGTTAGTCGTAAGTCGTTAGTCGGGGAGTAGTAGTAGATTTGATGTGAGGCTTGCGTTTGAATGGTTTTATGAATATATTTCAGGCATTAGCGCTCTTTTTGATCAGTAAAGAATTGAACAATGACCATTCAAAAGTTTGAGGATATTATTGCCTGGCAAAAGGCTCAGGATCAGGCCGTCCTCATTTACCAATACTTCAGCGATCTCCGGGATTATGCATTCAAAAACCAGATTTGTAGTGCAGTAGTTTCCATTTCAAACAACATTGCAGAGGGTTTCGATAGAAAAGGAGACAAGGAACTTTGCCGTTTTTTATATATTGCCCTCGGTTCTGCTTCTGAGGTTCGATCCATGACTTATTTAGCATATCGATTAAAATACATCACAGAGATGCAAAAGGATGAATTACTGGGACAGTCTTCAGAAATTAGCCGCCTGATCAGAGGTTTCATTCGATCAGTCAGCTAGAGTAGGAACGTACTGTTGTCGTAACTGACTTACGACTGACAGACTTACGACTAAAAAATCACAATGCCCTATTCTTTCAATCCCACTGCCCGAATCCTAATGGGCCCCGGCCCTTCCGACGCCCATCCTCGTGTACTGCGTGCTATGGCTGCGCCTTTGATGGGCCACCTCGATCCCGAATTTGTACGCATGATGGACGAGGTCAAAAGTATGGTACAGCAGACCCTGCTAACCGATAATCATCTCACCTTTGTGGTCTCTGCCCCGGGTAGTGCCGGTATGGAAACCTGCCTGGTGAATCTGCTGGAACCGGGCGATGAATGCATCATTTGCATCAACGGCGTATTCGGCGGCCGCATGGCGGATATTGCCGGACGTTGCGGTGCTACCGTACATACCGTAGAAAAAGAGTGGGGAACGGTGATCGAACCCGCCGATCTGAAAAAAGCGCTGGATAGTTGCCCGCACCCCAAACTGGTAGCCCTGGTGCACGCCGAAACCTCCACGGGAGCGCTGCAACCGATGCAGGAGATCAGCGATATCGTACACAATGCCGGCGCTCTGCTGGTGGTGGACGCCGTTACGTCCTACTGTGGTGTGCCGTTGCGGGTGGATGAATGGGGCATCGATGCCCTGTACTCCGGCACCCAGAAATGTCTGAGCGCCCCTCCGGGTCTGTCGCCGGTCACCTTTTCGGAGGCGGCGGTCAAAATATTGGAAAACCGAAAAACAAAAGTACAGA
>JAGQXH010000598.1 GCA_020436695.1 Lewinella sp.
GTCACCGTAATAGGTATTGTGAACATTCACGATCAACCCGGGAAAAGAGCTAAAGACCGGTTCCTTATCCTTATGATAATCCTGTAGTTCCTGTTCACGTGGAAAACCGTATAGTTCATAAAATCGAATCAGTTGGGCTTGATTCAGAGAGTCGATCTGACTCAATTTATCCCGATATTCCTTTAGTTTTTTCTTTTTTCGATAAAATTGATCGTTTGCTTCCAAATCCCGGAAAAACATTCGGAAGTATTCATTTTTTGTATGGCTGGAATATTGCTCAATTCGTTGTATTTCAGTATTGAAAGAACTACCAACATCCGATCTGGAATGAGATAAAAAATCCCGGATCAAATTACTTTTCTTGCTGATCCTATCCAAAGAAATACCTTTTAGCTGTAAAGCCTTCAGATATTCTTCTGATTTAAGTTGATCGCCTAAGGCCAGGCTAAGCAAAGCAGCATTATAAAGATCCGAAGCCAAAGGATGGGCAAGGAAAGCAAATGAAGAATCGTAATAAACGGCGGCCTGCAGAAGATCACCTCCCAACACGGCATATTCTGCCAGTTGGGAGTAGTAGGCATAGGAAACACCATCATTTTCCTTTTTTTCCCCGAATAAAGGAAGTTTCAACTTCCAGAGAAGTTCACCATTTCGGCCTTCTTTTTCATCGAAAGAATAGCAACTCAAAAAGGAACTCGTATCTGTCTCCGTTTCTATAAAGACTATTCCTTCCTTCCGATTGGCATAACTTGTTCGCTCCACATAAGTTGCAGATCGATCACGTATTTTATAAAGGATTGGGGAAACATTCAATTGACCTTCACCTCCTATGGGTGAAATGGCATTTTCATGAATAAAACCGAATTTTAAGCTATCTGATCCCCACAAATAGTCATAACCATCTCTGTTCTTCTGATCACTAAGAAGGCTTCTGGCCTCTATCCGGCAGATGATCTGGTCATTGGCGCCCATCGCTATTATATCATACTTACCACTGATCAGTATGCTGTGTTGAAAGTTTCCCAGGAGATATTCAAACTCCTTGTTCTGATGTAGTTTGAGAGTCATCCCCTGCTGATTACTGTATATGATTCCTGCCTCCAGTTCATTAGCCTGGATAGTGGAAATAAAGCCGGCATGCAAGGATAGAAATAGCAGAAAAAAATGTTGCCCCATATTATTTCTTGTTTATCAATAACACAAATGAAAATATGGATCTTCGGAATATTGCACAATTAAAATCTATTTTTTTACAAAATATGCTTAATATGCCCATCGGCATTCAAAATTTCTGAATAACGCACAAAAGAAAATGGAAAAACACCACAAACCCTTTATCGGAGCCGACATCCAGCTCCCCGAGATCACCGTCAAAGCCTTTTTGCTTGGAGCTGTGCTTTCCGTTATTCTCTCTGCAGCTAACGCTTATCTTGGCTTATTTGCCGGGATGACCGTTTCGGCCAGTATTCCGGCAGCCGTTATTTCGATGGCCGTTTTACGAGCATTCAAGAACCATAACATTCTGGAAAACAATATCGTGCAAACGGCTGCTTCGGCCGGAGAATCCCTGGCGGCCGGAGTGATCTTCACCTTCCCGGCACTGGTGCTGATGGGCTACTGGACCGATTTTAATTACCTGGAAACGGTACTTATCGCGCTTTGTGGTGGGGTTTTAGGCGTGTTGTTTACGGTGCCGCTTCGCAGCGCGCTCATTGTCAAACAGAAGCTCCAGTTTCCCGAAGGAGTCGCCACAGCGGAGGTATTGAAAACCGGTGAAAAGAGCGGGACTGACGCCGTCAAATTCCTGCTTTGGGGTAGTTTAGCCGGGGCCGTAGTCAAACTCATGGAAGCCGGATTTAAACTGTGGAGCAGCACTTTTGAAGCCGCTACACTGGCCGGCAATCGCGTCTACGCCTATTTCGGCATGAACCTTTCTCCGGCATTGATCGCCGTTGGATATATTGTGGGCATTCGCATTGCTGCGCTGGTATTCATCGGTGGAGCTATAAGCTGGTGGATTGCCATCCCCCTATACATTGCTTACTATGGTGCTCCGGAAGGTGATCCCGGAGCCATGGGCGGAGCTATCTGGTCCAGCCAGATCCGTTACCTGGGCGTCGGGGCCATGGTAGTCGGCGGCTTATGGGCATTGATCAACCTGCGGAGCGCCATTAGTATGGCCGTCAAAAGTGGCATTGATGCCCTGAAAAAGGGCGGGAAGGCAGCCAATGTGCTGCGTACAGAAATGGATACGCCCATGTCATGGGTGATCATTGCCATTGGGGCGATGATCGTACCGGTCTACATCATTTACATCCGGGAGATCGAGCAGGTGGGCATCACCGTATTCATGTCCATTATCATGATCATTGCCGGTTTCCTTTTTTCAGCAGTGGCCGGTTATATGGCCGGTCTTGTAGGTAGTTCCAATAATCCAATCTCAGGCGTAACCATTGCTACCATTCTGACTTCAGCCCTTATCCTACTGGCCTTACTGGGTAGCGGAGCCGAAAAAGGCCCGGCAGCCGCCATCCTGATCGGAGCAGTTGTCTGCTGTGCGGCGGCCATTGCCGGCGATAACATGCAGGATCTAAAGGCCGGGCATATCCTGGGGGCCACGCCGCGCAATCAACAGATCATGCAGATGGTCGGGGTGGTTGCGGCAGCTGTTGTTTTGCCTTTGGTATTGCAACTCCTCAATACCGCCAAAGGGTTCGGCGTACCGACCGAAGCGCACCCGGATCCGCTCACCGCACCGCAAGCCACGCTGATGGCCAGTGTCGCCGAAGGCGTATTTTCCGGCAACCTGCCCTGGGACATGGTTTATATCGGCGCTGCACTAGGTGCGGTTATCATTCTGATCGACAGATATCAGGAAGCGCGCGGCAGCAGCTTCCGAGTTCCCGTTCTGGCCGTAGCCGTGGGTTTATACCTGCCTTTTGAGTTGGACAGCGCTATTATGGTGGGCGGTATTATCGCCTGGCTGGTAAGCCGATATCAAAGTAGCCGAGGAAAAAACACCGAAGAAATGGAAGGCGGTCCCGGCCTGCTTTTTGCCTCCGGACTGATCACCGGTGAAGCGCTGATCGGCATCTTTCTGGCCATTCCGGTGGCCATTACGAAAGACGATCGGGTGCTGGCCCTGGTGGAAAATTCACTGCCAAGTGTAATCGGGCTGATCGTAGTATTGGGTATTTGTTATTGGTTGTATCAGGTAGGTAAGAAAGAGTTGGCGTAAATTTTAGTGGTCAGTGGTCAGTTTGTTGAGTTCCTGCTAAAATAAAATAGAGTGCCCGCATCAAGTGAGTATGTTGAGGTGTTCGTGTGTTGACGTGCTCAGGTGCTCGATTCCAGTTTGAGAATGCAACTGACAACTGATCACTACACCGTTCATCCCCGCCCATACTTATACCGATATTCACTCGGTCGAAAACCTGTGATCTTTTTAAATACTGTCCGAAAAGCCTTACCGTCGCGGTAGCCGGTCCGGTCGATAACTTCTTCGATATTCTGTTCTCCTTCCTCCAGCAGGCGCTTGGCGGCTTCGATGCGCACCCGCTGGATATATTCAATGGGCGTATTGCCGGTGGCTTCTTTAAAGCGTCGGATAAAATTGCGGCGGCTGAAGGCAAACTGCTTCGCCAGTTCATTTACCGTAAGCTCTTCCGGAAAATGCTTTTCGATATGCGCCTGTACAGCTATGATGGCCTCGTCCTTGTGTGCTTTCTGGGTATTAAAGATCACAAAGGGCTTCTGTGACCGGCGATCCATATCCAGCTGGAATATTTTGGAGGTCCAGACCGCGACATCTTTACCACAAAACTTTTCAATGAGATACAAAATGAGGTTGAGCGAGGAATACGCTCCACCACTGGAATAAAACCCCTGATCATCGGTGACGATCAAATTGGGTTGGAAATCAACTGCAGGGAAGCGTTCGCGGAAGGAATCCTCAAAGGCCCAGTGCGTGGTACATCTGCGCTCATCCATGAGGCCGGTGGCCGCCAGCAGGAAAGCCCCCGTGCACATAGCGGCCAGTTCGGTGCCGTATTTCAGTTGCTGCTCTTTAATCCATTCGATCAGCAATTCATTCATTTGTAGCGGCTTTTCCATTTCGCAGGTAAACCCCGGTACCACCAGCAGGTCATAGGGTTCTTTTACCCGCCTGAAATTCCTCGTCTTGACCGTAAAACTCCCATCATAAAGCAAAGTATTGGATTCGTATCCTATCAGATCGACAGCGAAAACAGCAGAACGGCCCTGTTGTTGCGCAAAGAAATTGGCCTGGGTCAGCAGAAAATAGGCTCCCAGTATGGCGTTGGGCATTACCTCGCCTTTGGGCACCAAAATGGCAATAGATTTCATAACTAGTTTTGTATTTTGGCACAAATCCCCTGAATAATGGCAAAATTACACAAGCATTTCCGTTTTGCCATTCTCTATTTTGTTGGTTCACCAAATCACCTGAATTAAGATGAAAAAAAGATCACCCGCCCTATTTGTTCTATTGGTTACTTTCTGCTCGGTCTCCGGGCTCCAGGCCCAGCGTTTGTTTAAACTATTGGGCAAACAGGCGCCAACAGCCGGTTTTGAGACTGGTTTCGAACATTTACAGAAACATTTTAATCACTATGTGGACGAAGGTATTTTCGCCGGTACCGCCATACTCCTCAGTCAGGATGGAAATGTCTACACGGATACATACGGTAATCAGGATATCGCCGATCAGGAGCGAATGACCGTGACTACCCTGGTCCGTCTTGCTTCCATGACCAAGCCCATTACCAGTGTAGCAGTCCTGATGCTGATGGAGGACGGCAAACTCCATCTGGACGACCCGGTTTACCAATACATTCCCGCTTTCAAAGACGCCAGGGTCTATCGTACGGAAACGGAGTGGGATGCCGTCAAAACGCCCATTACTATCCGGCACCTTCTGACCCATACCGGTGGTATCACCAGTGGGTTTGATCCTTCTCCGGCCGGACAATTGTGGGAACGGAAGCTCCGAGAACGCCACCCCAAAAACCTGGAAGAACTGGTAATGGCCATCGCCGAACTGCCACTGGCTTTTCAGCCGGGAGAGGGTTGGGCCTACAGCTACAGCACGGATATTCTTGCTTATCTTGTAGAACAGGTCTCCGGTAAGTCCTTCGATCAGTTCCTTTCCGAGCGTATCTTCATCCCGTTAAAAATGAACGATACAGGTTTCCAGGTACCAACTGAAAAAATGGATCGCTTTTCTACCCTCTACAAAACAGGGCCTGATCAGGAACTCCTGGCAGCAGACATCCCGGAAAGTAGTGCTTACTCCAACGGCAATAACTTTCCCCGTGGAAACGGTGGTCTGGTTTCCAGTATCAGCGATTATCACCTGTTTGCCCAAATGCTCTTGCACGGAGGGGAATTAAATGGAGTTCGTCTGCTAAAGAAAAAGACCGTAGCCTTAATGACTCG
>JAGQXH010000599.1 GCA_020436695.1 Lewinella sp.
TCAGGATACCGTAGGTATTGGTTTCCGCACCCGTCTGGGTGTCTACGTAGGTAATGTCGATCAACTGCACGCGAAAGCTCACGTTAGTCAGTTCTGCATACATCTTGTAAGTCAGGTATTCGCGAAACAGATTCTCTTCAGCTTCTTTGTTATCGGCACAGTGCGTAACCAGTTTTACATCATTGTGCTTACCGAAACCTTCTGCTTTCATTTCCTTTTTCGGGAATTTCAACTTCAGGGGAGGGAATTCGCAGGACATTCTGCGGAAACGCCCCCGTGCTCTTACTTCAATATCCCAGTTGCTCAACTGTCCTTTACTGTTTTGGAAAGAAAAGGTTGCCGGAAAAAAATCATTCGTTTTTTTATTGTCCAGCAGGTTCTCGATATCCATTTCCAGCGTCACTTTCAGGATCTCGGGCTGATCCATATACTCAAACAAGGTAGAGGGCGCATCATCGGTATTTTTCGCAGGCATTGCCCATATACCGGTGCTTACAGTCAGGCTAACTAAAATAAATAAGGTCAGGTGGTTAATTAACTTTTTCATCTTTGCGGTAACTTTGAATTCTGTGGTTTTTATTTACCCACTTGCGTAATCGTTACCCCAAATATGGGCTCATTTACCCCCCAAAGTCACTTTTTTTAGGGCAATCCTAGGAATTTTTCGATAAATCCTAGGAGCGGGGAGATTTGATCGGATTCGAAAGATCGACGAATGAGTGGCTCAATAGATTAATGGCAGCCTATACAGTCGATTAGCGGATTAGCCTGTGTTATTACAATATCCCATACTACTGGACAAATGGAAGTTTGGGAAGTTGAGATATTTACATGAATCCCAAGATCCCAACGTCCTTTTTTTTATTTCCAAATGTCCAGTAGTATAACAATATCCCATAAACCGGCCTACCCGTGCCCCAAACAATGGTAGCGGCGATTGAGCCGACCCGGATTATCCCAGATCTCGATCTTCTGTAGATGATAATTGATAGTGATTTTACCGAGTTGAAAGAAATTAGCTCCGAGAATAGCGTGGAAATACATTTTATTGGCGCGAAAGCCGGCGAAATTGCCAATGGATGTACGCCAGAATTGAACGTTGTAAGCATTTTCCAACCGCATCTCAGGTAATGTATAATATGGTGCATCCTTCACGGTGGAGCGAACACACTGAAAATCGATGGAACGCACTTTCAGGCTGTTCTTGCGCAAATAACTTTTATAGGTTTGATCCATAATATTTACGGTAGCTCCCGAATCAACTGCAAAGTCGAGGTTGCGCTTATCCGGCAGATGCCCCTGGATGACGGGAAGATGCCCCTCCATGCGGAACTGAAATTCATGATCTGCCTGCTTTGCCTGCCACCGGAACATGGGCTGGCCGGTATTATCCAGATTGCAAAAAGTTATGTTGCCGGCGTAATAATCGATCCGCACCTCAAAATGCTTCAGCACGTCATAGCCCAATAGTCCCAATATTTCCCGTCCCAGGGCGACTTCCGTAGCTTCCAGATCGGCCAGTACCGCTGGAAAATCATCTCTGTATACATTGCCCATGAGGAAATGGCCGACCTGCATGATCTGACAGTGCATCACCTCGTCAATATCTTCCATGGTCTTATGGTGTCCTTTTTCACGTCCCTCAAAAAAACGTTTATTAAGGATCAGTTCCGGCGCTCCGGTATCCAGAATAAAATAGCCGGCAACACCATCCACTTCTCCAGGAATGAGAATGATCTTGCCACAGGTCTGGATCGATAGCTGGGTGGCCAGGCCGTCAATCTGATAGTTAGCTAAAGCGGTAAAAAGAAAAGCAAAATAACACAGCAGGGTAATGGGTGTCTTCATCTCCAGTGATTTCGGGTGATCAATTGAACGGAGATGAGAGTTTTTTCCGAATGTTGTTCATAACGTATGGATTGCACGGAGGGAAGTGCATGGGGTCATTCCATATCGATGAGCTATCATATATAATTAAGGATGCATGGAGCCTGCTTTATGTTGCAACAAAGCGGGAAGAACTACTCTAAAACTACCCACCTCTTTATTTGGCGCCATTACGTTCGTCTCAGTTTTCGGGCCGTTCACCTCATTTTGAGCTTACTGGACATTACAAAAAACCCCATACTAGTTTACAGCTCATAAACACAAAATTTTATGAATGCTAAAAAATTGATGCAGGTAATGTGGTTGGGACCGATCGTTTCACTGGTCTTTTTCTGTACAATAATGCTCATCTCTTGTCAGAAAGACGAAGTGGAACCGGTTGATGATCCACCAACTATTACAGGATTCTCCCCTACTTCAGGTTCTGAAGGTACGATCGTCACCATTACGGGAACTAATTTCGGTACGTCTACAACAGGCATTTCCCTTTATTTCAACGGCGTGGTAGCCACCGTCTCTTCAGTATCCGAAACAGAGATCGTAGCGGCTGTACCGGATGGAGCCTCCACCGGACCTATTTCGGTTGTTGTAGGCGATGAATCGGCCAGTTCAACCGATGATTTCACGGTCACTGAAATTACGAGCACTGCTCCAACGATCACTGACTTTACTCCCACAAGCGGATCCGTCGGTACTACGGTGACCATCACGGGTACAAACTTCAGCACCACGGCTTCGGAAAATACAGTTTCCTTCAACGGTACGGAAGCCACGGTTAGCGCGGCTACTGCCACCACCCTTACCGTTACGGTACCGGATGGGGCCACTTCGGGTTATATCACCGTTACTGTCGATGGCAGTACCGCTACCTCGGAAAGTGAGTTTACGGTAACGACTGACGCCACCTCTAATTGTGATGAAGCCACTACTGTCGGCGAAAAGGTAGTATGTTTGGCCAATGAGTTTATCGCCTCTTTGACTTCCACGCAGGCAAATACGGTTCAGCTGGATTTCACAGCAACCAATGCCGTGAAATGGTCAAACCTGCCGGGCGGGGTCAGCATCCGAAACGGGCTGGAATTCAGTGAACTCAGTGACGAACAACTCACCCTGGCCAAAGCCGTGATCGCAGCTGCGTCCGGCTCCGGAGATAATCAGGGATATGATGAGTTCCTGCAGATCAACGCCGCTGACGACTATCTCGGCAGTCAAAGTGGTGGAGGCGGCGGCGGAGGCGGCTATTCTTCCGAACTGTATATCATCGCATTTCTCGGCACGCCAAGCACCACGGGCACTTGGATGTTACAGTTTGGAGGTCACCATTACGCCCAAAACGTCACTTTCGAGAACGGCGAGATCGTAGGCCCTACGCCTTCCCATCAGGGTGTGGAGCCGCTCACCTGGACAGCCAGTGGTACGACCTATGCACCATTAACGGACGAACATGACGCTATGGCCGCCATGCTGGCCGGACTTTCGACCAGTGAACTGAGTGCCGCAAAGATCAGTTCCACTTACAGCGATGTAGTATTGGGCCCTGGCAGTGATGGGGAATTCCCGAATACCAAAGTGGGGCTGGCGATCAGTAGTCTGACCACTGCCCAAAAAGAGCTGGTGCTGAACGCCATTGAAGCCTGGGTCGGTGATATTGAAGATGAAGCCGCAGCCGATCTGATGGATATATACGAATCAGAGCTGGATGAGACCTACGTCGCTTATTCAGGAAATGCTTCACTGACCAATCATGCCGATTACGTACGAATCGACGGGCCGAGTGTCTGGATAGAGTTTATCTGTCAGAACGGAGTAGTGCTGTCCGGGATTCACTATCATACCGTTTACCGGGATCATGTCCGGGATTACGGTGGCAATTTTAGTTTTTAATTTTTGATAAGCAATGTAGCTATCCTGACACACCGCTGGTTTTGTGCAAAGCACAACCAGCGGTGGTCAATATAGCTTCAACAAAAAATTAATCTCTTGCAGCTAATAAAATATTTCTCCAACAGCATATTGATCACATCGCTCTTACTAGGAATATGCTTCTCGGCGTATGCACATCCCATGCCCAATTCCGTTGTGGCTCTCCGGGTCTCCGAAACATACATTTACGCTGAATTGCAACTCCCTCTACCCGAACTGCAGCTGGCCGTTCCATTCGATGTTTCGTCGGGATCGGCATTGATCATGAAAAACAGCCGGGAAGAATTGCAGGCATACATACTCAATCATATCAGTTTACAATCACCGGATGCAGAGAACTGGTCTGTTCAGTTAGAACAAATGAATATACTGGAAGCTGATGGCAGTCCATACCGGGAACTGGTCGTTGCGCTCACCTTGACGCCGCCAGCGGGTACCGACACGCGGAATTTCACGCTTAATTACGATGTGATCCTTCACCAGTTAGTAACTCACTCGGCATTTATAAAAGTGGATGAAGACTGGGAGAACGGCATCAATCAGGAACATCCGGTAGAGGTTGGGATCATCAAAGTGGATGTGCGTACTGGCCGCGTTTTCCCTCTGGCAGTCAATCTGAATGAAGGAAGCATGTGGAAAGGTTCCGTAGCCATTTTCCGGCATGGCATGGAGCATATCCGCCTGGGTCTGGATCATATTCTTTTCCTGCTGACGCTGCTGCTGGTTGCGCCATTAGCCATCAAAGACAATAGATGGACCAGTTTTCAGGGATTCAAATATACACTTAACCGGTTCCTGAAAATCAGTCTGGCCTTTACCATCGGCCACTCGATCACCTTACTGATCGGAAGCCTTAATCTGCTTCCTTTTTCGACCCAATCCGTTGAAGTGCTGATCGCCTTCTCCATTTTGATATCTGCCGTTCATGTCATCAAACCTATCTTTCCAAACCGGGAGCTGGGCATTGCTGCCGGTTTTGGGCTGATCCACGGACTGGCATTTTCCCTTTCCCTGTCGGGTATGCAATTAGATTTACAGCAAAAATTACTGAGCGTCCTGAGTTTTAACCTGGGCATCGAGACCATGCAACTGATCATTATGGTGCTGTTTTTTCCGTTATTGTTATTCAGCAGATCGGAAAAAGGGTACGCCCCACTCCGAATTGGTGTTTCTTTTTTGACTATTATTGTATCAGTCAGCTGGATCATAGAGCGTATCAGTGGAAATGAAAACGCAATCACCATGTACATCAATAAAGTGTTTACCTAAATGAAAATTTCGAATGCGGAGAGGATCCCAGTATGGATACAGGCCATTGGGATTGCCTTATTTCTGGTAATTCCCGCACTTTTTGCCCCCAGACCCGCAGGAGAACCTTTTTTTAATCTCAGCAATCCAACACTGCGGGATATCCTTTCCAACCTGTTCATGATCGTTTTTTTTTACACCAATTATTATTTCCTGATACCGAAGGCCTATCTGAAACAAAAGCATACCCTCTATTGGCTCTCCGTACTTACAGCCCTGGTCATCATTATTTTACTACCCTCTCTGATCACCGGTTTTGTTCCCTGGGCAAGTCAGCATCCTCCCTCCGGGAATCCGTCCGGAGCACCGCAAATACCTCA
>JAGQXH010000059.1 GCA_020436695.1 Lewinella sp.
GGTGAGTAATGTGACGAATTTCGGTAATTACTTTGCATATGACGACGGTACCGCTGAACAGGGCCTGGTAGCGCAGGAAGGTACGGAGGTTGCCGTTGAATTTGAAGCCGGATTGCCTGATACGATCCGGGCGGTACAGTTCATGCACCCGCGTTCCAATGAAGATGTATCGGAACAGGAATTTGAAATACTGATCTGGATCGGAGAATTGGATGACAGCCCCGAATTCAGTATGACAGTAAATCCTTATTACGCCGATCTCAGCTTTGATACCATTCAGGGAATGACAACCTACGTATTGCGCGATAGGGCCGGTGAACTAGCCCCGGTAGCTATTCCTGCCGGAAAATTCTATGTGGGCTGGAATCAGGTCACGGCCTGTACCTTCAACCGTTGTGTACCGGTGGGCTATGATCGCAACCGGGAAGAAGGGGCAAACTTCACGTATGTAGATGTTGGTCAGGGATGGAACTTACTGGATGAGCCGGAAAAAGGGTCATTGATGATCCGCGCCGTACTCGGATCACAAACACCGATCGCCACTGGCACCAAAGAAGAAATAGCCGAGGAAGCGTTTGTCCGGATATTTCCCAATCCCAGCCGGGGTACAGTCAACATTCGGACACTGAAAGGGCAGGCCGTCGAAGATCAATTGTTCAGCCTCTATGATCAAAGCGGCAGGCTGATTGAGCGCGGAGTTCTCAAGCAGGAATTGGATTTCAACGATCTGCCATCCGGCTTGTATTTATTGCAGATACAGGACGTAAAAAGTGGGAAGATCCAGATCAATAGGCTTTCTTTGCAGCGGTAGTGAAATTCAGTCCATGTTTCTGGTAGTATACTGTCGAGAATCTAAACCTGTATCAATAATATTAAAACATCAACCATGGATATTTTACCCAAGGAATTAAAAGAAAAATTGGAACGGGAGGATGACTTTGTGCTGATCGATGTACGCGAACCCCACGAACATTCCGCCTTTAATGTAGGAGGAGAACTTATTCCACTGAAAACGTTGCCGGTCCGGCTGTCGGAGCTGGAAAATGCGAAGGATGTGGAAGTAGTTGTGTATTGCCGTTCCGGCGCCCGTAGTGGCATGGCCAAACAGTTCTTGCAGGAAAATGGCTTTAAGAATGTTCGCAATCTGACGGGCGGGATGCTGGCCTGGCAAGATGAATTTGAAGGTTGACTTTCTTTACTTGTCCGTAAACAATAGCCGTTGGCCGGTCAGTTTAATGATTCGAGAAGCGGCTACTGTTTACGGACTTATTTCTTTCGCATTTATTCCTCTTTCTTCACGATAGCTTCCACCCCTTTTCCTTTCAATTCATCGATAAGCTTGTTGGCACTGTTGCGATCTGCAAACCGATCTACCATGGCCGAGGCCAGTGCACCGCCTTTAGTCATTACCACCCGGGCATTTTTATAGCCTATTTCTTTCAGATAGGATACCTGATTATCGGCATTATGGCGTAGCGAAAAAGATCCGGCTACTACCATGTATTCTCCGGTACTGCTGCTGCTATAGCTCGTGGGAGTTCCACCTTTAGGCGTAGTTTCTGCACTGGCGGTCCGGGTAGGCTCCGGGGCGGGTTTCTTTTCTGCCGCTGTATTGGTTGCTGTTTTAGCAGTCCGGTCGGTAGTGGTCTCTTCTTTTTTTGTCGGGGCTTCTACTTCCTGTGGGTCATAGCTGAGCTCGTCGTCATCCAGGTCCTGCTCATCGGTATCCGGAGAAGTAGTGTTATCACTTTGGGCGGATCCCGGAGTCTGAGCATTGTCCGTGTTGGGGGCAGCAGCTAACTCTGTCTTGGGGGCTTTGCTGTCATCCTGCTGGATCAATTGTACGGTTCGATAGATTAAAAAACCAAGTGCACCCAGCAGCAGGGTTACCAGAATGATCGTAAACCAATCTAATCTTGACATATCATCATTAGTTTTTTGGAAAATTACGCTACAATATAATACGCTTCAATGGTTTCCGGCTAGGCTCTAAGTTAAATAGATTAGCCCTCTTTCAAAAATTCTCTTTTCATCTACGGTACCTTTTGCAGTCTTAACGCTTTTTTTGAAATCTTTAACTTTGTGTTAATTAATTGTAAGTCAATAATTTATGATTGATTTTGCTCTCCCTTGTGTCTCGTGCAAAATAAATTTCGCCTTCCCCGCATTTATATAACGACTTTGCGCAGCGCGGCTGCCGGACTATTCTCGCCCTGATTTTTTCATCACAATCTTGCCGATGCAATAATTGTACTTGCAGAAACCCTTTGCATTATTTAAGTCGTTAGTCGACAGTCAATGGTCATCAGCCAGTCCGGAGTATACGAAAGTTGAAAGCAACTCATCGCTGGGGTCGAAGTATTCATTTCCAGCAATCCGGACAGGACCGACAACTATTACATTTTTTGGCTGACCGATGACATATGACTAACTCACTTAAGACTTAGTTGAATAACCGACAAAAAACCAAACACATGAAGTATGCATTGATCTTCGCCCTGGCGATGGTGTGGATGTTGCCAAGTACAATTACAATTGCCCAAACCGGAATGAGTGTGGAGGAAATGGCCGTAACACAGGAGAACGCCAAGAAAGAAAAAAAGAAAAAGCAGAAAAATAAAAAAATGGATGAAGAAGCGCTTAGGATGGGCTTTTTTGCCGCCATTGAAGGAGGAGATACGGCCCGCGTGATGGAGAAGATGAATCCGGAATATTTTTACGATTACAACAGCGACGGCGAAACGGCGCTGACGCTGGCTATCAAACGTAATGACGTAGATATGGTTGAGCTGCTGGAAGAAAAAGCAGTGATCAACCTGAAGAATAAAGCCGGTGAATCACCGCTTACACTGGCCATCAAGCAACAACAGCCGGAGATCATTAACATCATCCTGGAACGTGCCAAAGCCGGCCTGAAGAACGAAGATGGCATAGCGCCCCTGATGCTGGCTCTGGAGCAGGGCAACATCGTCTTGATGCAGCAACTTATCGATCGTGGCGCTCAGGTAAACCGCAAATCCAACGGCATAACCCCGCTGGCACGTGCGGTGGAAAAGAATCTGCTGCCGGCAGTAGCAATGTTGGTACAAAAAGGTGCGGACCCGAGTCTGGCCAATGATGACGGAGATATCCCCCTGTACATTGCCGTGCGTAATGGGTACAATGTGATCGCCGGAGTACTCCTGCAGAAAAGTACGCAACCGTCGGTGGATGCCAACTGGAAGACCGATATGGGAGAGCCGCTGCTCAATCTGGCCATTAAAGATGACCATCGTCAGATCGCCCGGATCCTGCTGGATTTCGGAGCCGATACCTACAATATGGACTATCTGGAAAATACCGCCCTCAATCTGGCTGCAGAAAAAGGGGACCAGGAACTGGTAGGCATTTTGCTGGATCTGGGTGCCGACCCCAACCACGCCAACTTACTGGGAACTACCCCGATCACGGCGGCAACGGAGAAAGGATATGTTGCCGTTTCGGATCTGCTGGCCAGCGTAGGCGCTAATCCGGGTAAAAGAAATTATGAAGGGTATGCCGCTACCGACCACAGAAATTTTGATCACTTCACCAATCCTGATATCATCGATGCGGTGCTGGAGGTGACGGAAGAGTACTAGACGGTAACCGTTCTAAAGAATAGATTGCAATTGGATATCAATAGGTCATCACAGAAGGTGCGACTTGTTGGTAGGAAGTTTCAGGGGGCCTTCGGGCTCCCTTTTTAGTTGCTGACAATTAATTGTTTATGTCAATACCTTACGCACTGCGTCTCTCCGTGTGCTCAAAAATATTCTCGCTTTTCGTTTTTTACTGCTTCAGCTACGATGCTTTTTTGTGTTTTTCTTGATGTGGTGTAGGTTGCGGAGTTGACCCGAAAAAGCGCAAATTTGATAGGCAAAAAGAGTTGTCTTCGAGGTACAATTTATTTTTAACTTTTTGGAAAAACGAGCATTGTTCTGCATTTTTTATTATGGAGATTGCCTAGTACCTTAGTGAAGGACCAGTCCATCGATCTAAACTCGGTGAACTATCTACAAACATGTCTATTTTAGTTAACAGCGTATCTGCTATAATTCTAAACCCAGTTTGGGGTTTACCTTTTTCTGGCATTGCCTGGCTATATAAAATGTCAGAATGCATTGGTAAACCATTGTCGGTGTCATAAATGGGGAAATCTGTACGATAACGTTTCTGATCGTCCATCGGAGAAAAGACTAGCTCAATGAATATATCCTGATTTGAGTTTTTGCCTATTGCTTCTTGATTTGTTTTCTCAATACTTCCTGCAAAGAAAGTTGCCAAGCCACAGTATGTATATGCTGGGACTTCTTCCGCTATCTTCTTCACATGTCTTTTACAAAAATGCTCATTCGTATATTTTAGCCTTAAGGTAGAAACATCTCTCGATCCGCTAGGAGGAAGGAGAGCTTCTCTCTTAAGCTTTTTTTTGCTGTTGCTCCAATGAAAAGGATGAAATATACCCCGAACAATCACTTCGTCATTGTCAATCTCTTTTGGGATCATTATTTTTAATCCACTCCCATCAGTGCAAAGCAAATTTTTTAAAAGCTTCCAAAACTTGATTAGGGATGGCATACTCATCTAATTTCAAACCTTCAGAAAGAGCAATATATTCATCGTTCTTCTTAAGAAAAAAACCTACTTCTTCATCTCCAATTTCTACTGAAAAATTATCTTCATTGTTGGAGCTATACCAATCAATTACAATTGTTCCATATGGAGTTGGGGTAAGACTATCATCTTCGAGCAAATCTTTATATCGTTTTGGTATCTGCTCAATAAAGTGGACTGTATTTGCAACGACATATGGGGATAAGGCTACAGCACCTCTTCCATCCCAATTATCATCAAGGGACTTCAGTTTTTCGATCAAATCACCTAACCTCTCTTCAATGTTAACTTCATAATCTACCATCAACTCGTACTGATAAACTTCTCCACGTTTCATAACATATTGATCAATACTAACATGGTCAATAATTTTTGAAATTGAATTTCCCCTTGCTATAGCTTGAGGTGGAGGGCTTACTGTAAGTATCATGGTTTTTTAAGCTTTATTAGGATTTGCAAATCATTTGTCAAAATTTCCCCTAGCGTTTGTTTATTATGATCATGTGCATTATTTAAAAGCGTAATAAATTCCTCACCATTGATGAGATTGGCAATCTCCGTTACTTCTTCAAGAAGCCTAAACGCATTATGCCGAATTGTGACTAAAGGCTCCTTGGACGTATAATCAAATTCAAAATTGAGCTGATCCAAGTAAATAGTTTCATTCACATTTCTTTCCTTAACCCAGGAATATATTGCATTCGTCGAATTAAAAAATTCTTCTGGAATCATCTTACTCCTTCGCTCAAAAATGACAGAAACATCCAATGGCTCATCTGCTATCCAATAGAATTGATCTACATAATGAAGGCTATATGCTTTAATAGAAATACTAGGCTTATACTCTGCAATCTTTGAAAAAAGTGTAGTAAATTCTTCTCGAAATGGTTGCCATCCTTTATAATCTAGAGTATGGAATGATAAATAAGCCCGATCAGGTTCATTCCTTCCTTGAAGGACTCGGAAAACATCCTCTCCATCTTTTCGTAAAAATCTAAATCCTATATTGTCCTCTTTCACTAAAGTTTTTGTGTCTGGAACCCCTTGATTTATTTTAAAAGAAGAGGCCCCAATCATCTCGATTTGATTAAAAAGCTTGTTAAAACCTAAATCGAATAGCTCATGAAAAGAATCAGGATGAGGTATTCTATTTGCCAAGAAGAGACTAATATTCGCTTCTTTAATAGAATGTTCTGAAGAAACTGGCTTTACTTTCTGGGAAATTTCCATACACAAGCTTGGATAGTAAGTTCCTTCGATATTCCAGTTTTGATTACTGGACTGTATTATTTATATTTATTAAGTTACATTTAGTATTACGGTCTAAAGTAAGTAAAAGTTTGTTAACTAATCAAAAATTTTGACTTTACGAAAGTTAATCTTTGCTTAAAGCGTATCAAAATTCTTGCTAAGAAGTTTCAGCGAGTCGTGTACCCCCTTTTTATTTTGCTATATCAAACCCAATATCATCCACTGCGATCACCCCGTAGGGCGTCTGGTTGAAGATCAAACGGATACTTCGTAGGGCCGAAAAATCAAAGCTTCCATTAGGCAAGGCAAAGGCCGAAAGCGACAGATGGAAGGTTTCAGGTTGCACTTCCCAGTCGGCTCCCAACATGTCTTTATCCAAAGAAGATAATTTGGTAAAACGGGTCTTTAGTATGGGGGCGATACGCTTGACATTGGATACCAGTTGGATGGCCCGCTGGCCCTGCCCGTCCACCAGCTCAATGTGAAGATCGAGGTCTGTTGCCTTACGTTTTTTGGCAGACGGATCATTTTTTGGAAGCTGATTAGGATCGAGTGCTGCCAGTATGATCTGCATGCTACCTAATGGATCTATATTATAGTCGACACTGTCTTTGAGGGTGACTTCATATACCGCCAGAGAATCCCGGTTGATCTCTTCCCCATAATCCCAGCCGATTATTACTGCATTATTCTCCTGGCTTTCATGATCGCGGGTGGCCAGTTCTTCCTCCCGCCACAGTTTGAAGTTCTCGGTGCGGATGGTTGTCTTTGGGCCACCGGTGGTGACATCAATATCCTCTTCAAAATTGAGCAATACCTGGCTGCCGTTGTCAGTAAAATGAGTGAGATAATAATTTTCCGGTAGCCAGTCACGGGCCAGCGCGGCATTTTCAAAGATCGGCAGATAATCCCGACGATCTTTTAAAGCTGCTTCCGCAAACGCACTGATGAATATTTTAGCCGCTGTCTGCTGGTCTTCCTGGTCGATGAGCCCGCCCTGGTTCAGCAGCCACTGAAAAGGGCCGCCAAAATCCGCACTACCCCAACTGGAATTAAACTGCCCATGATTGGCACGATGCAGATAAACCCCGGCTTTAAACCACGGATTACCATCCGTAAAGCGCAGTCGCCGATAGGCTCGCATGCCCCAGAAGCTGGTCTCGTCAGCATCATAGGAACCCTGCAAACTCAGGAAGTTGACATTTTCCAGGCTGATCTGCCGGTGATAGCGATAGTCGGTGGGTGCAATGGCAACCACCCCTTTAATGCCAAAATTGAAGTTGAATGCCTCCCGGGCATCATCCGGGAAGTAGGGCAGCTGATTGAATGCGGCCGCGATAGATACGGCTTCGCCACCCCGGGAATGGCCGATAAGCATTACCCGGGAAAGATCGGCTTTACCGGACAACTCGTGGGTCGGATCATCATTCCACTTCCGCCATTGCTCCAGATGTTTAAGCAGTAGCCAGGCCCGGGTGGGCATTTCCTTTCCCCGAAAATCGCCGGACCAATGTCCGTTAAGAAAATTTTCGTCTACAGACACTGCGATATATCCCCGGCTGGCAAGCATTTCTCCCAGGTAGGCGTAGCCCCCGTCGGAATAGTCGAGCATACTATGGTTGCCGTGAACGATTAACACTAAAGGAAAAGGGCCTGTACCTTTCGGTAAAAATACCCGTCCGTTTAATGGAAATGCTCCAACCCCGAACCCCCAGTATTTCTCCCGCCATTTCTTTTTCTTGCCTTTCCAGTCCGACAGCATGCGGGTAGCGTCTACACTGTTGGTGCGGTAGGTTACGCCCGCTGCATATTCTTCCCTCTTTTGATCCGTGCCGCTGCCGTAGGTGAATTGGCTAAAGTTGTAAGCTCCCGCTTCGGCCGGATTTTCCAGGCCTTTACTAGCTAAGGTCGGCAGTGATATTTCCGCCCATGGGGCAGGCAGGTCACTGACAAAGGGATCTTCGCCTTTCTCTCGTAACCAACTTAGACCGGCCAATACCAACACTACCGTTAGACCAATACCTGCCCAACTCCAGAGCAACCGCTGCCTGCTGGCAATATTCCTCAGGGCAAAATAGACGATGACCGAAAGGGCGATCCCCACTAAAATAGTCGGATAATACAATTGATCGGGCCAGCGGAAAGCGTTGGATTTGAGTAATACCAGACCAATCAGGGATGCCAGTATGGCGGCACCCGTTTTCAGGGGAAGACGCTGTACCACTTTTCCGAGTAAGAACAGCACATAGTAGAGGATGATCATAACTACCAGACCGGTCAGCAGACCGATCAACAGCATGAGCATGGGGGAAAGTCCGGTAGAAAAATAATATCCGGCAATACTGTAGACGATCAGGTTGAAAGCCAGTAGTGCCGGGAGTGGATTAGGAGCAGTTGTGTGCTTATTCATGTGCAGGTAATTGAATCGTTAAGATACCACATCGGTACCTATTGGTGTATAATGTCCTGCCAACGAAGTGATGAGTTGCTCACCTGAGGTGAGCCGTAGCTGGGTTCAGTTCTTTTGCAACTGGATTTTTACAAACCTTCCAGGCCTTTGACTGATAAACGGGCCCGATAGATGCTGGTTTTTCCTTCGTGCCCCGAATAATAAGATATGTGGAGCACATCATCGTGGAGCACCATGCCCGGGTAGCTGGTATCGCCCCGGCTGGGAAGGGTCAGAATGGGGGTGAATTCGCCATCGGTATCAATAAAAGCCAATACAGTGGTATGATCTGAGCCGGTATAATCGCGGGTTGCACAAATGAGGCGCCCATCCGGGAGCTGCACAAAATTTGGACCGCCAAGGCGGGCGCTCAGCCTTTTCCAGTCCCAGTTATGGTAGGGTGGAGCACTACGGCCGATCATCCCCATCTGGTCATCGCCTTCCCTGCGAACCAGGGCGATCATGTGGCCGTCCGGTGTGAAGCGGAGGGTCGTTTCATTGGGTTTGCCTTCTATATCAAAAGTGGTGACCAGTTGGTAAGATAAGCCATCTGTTGTTTTCAGTAATCTGATATTCCAGGTCGATTCACCGGGTTGGTAGATCACGCCATAACCGGTACCCGTATGCCATTCCACCCGCCACAACCAGTCGTTTGTTGTAGCAATATCCGCTGGAAAGGTGATCTTTTGATTAGGGCCGAACTGCTTTCCTTTCTTGTCTGAAAAGCTCACCCAGGATTCCCGTTTTTTAACCACTGTTCCTTCGTAGAAAGCGGCTTCCATATTCAGCATCAGACGCTTATCCGGAGTGATGGAAAGTTTGGGATCGCGTAGGTCGACGTCCAATTCGGAAATCAGGGCCACAGAATACCAGTTTTGGCCGTCGTTCGATGCGATCACACGGATGCTGCCGTTCACACCCGGAATGTGGCCGGTGCCTTCGCGGAAAGTACAATACCAGGAATCTCTGAAAAACACGAGATCAGTGAACGCATTATGTGCCGCCCGATCCCAGATCTGTTCAACGGAAAGAACCGCTTTTTGAATATTGGTAGGTTGGGCCCAGAGGCTGGTCGCCAGCAGGACAAGCAGAACGCTTAGGTTAATCTTAAATGGCATTTTGATGGTGTTTTGGATGTAGTACTCTACATCCGGGCAACAACATACAAAATAGGGGCTGATTTTACTAAATAACCGGAGCTTTCGTACTTGGTCTGCTCTTGGAGGAATGCTCTTTGTCCGGACAATTCCCGACCTCCGTCGAGTTTCTGACGGAGCATTGGGCCATTATGGTTCATCTTCGTAACTTTATCATTCTTCCGCTTCTAGTCATTTCAGGTGTCGCCACACTTCCCGATCATTATTTTATGGAACGAACCTATCCGGTAGCCCGACATTGACCGGTAGGAAAAACAACAACTTATGTTTACCAAAATCACTTCACTGTTTTTATTGGTCTTTCTGACCGTCACTTCTCTCACCGCCCAGCAGCTGAAAACACCGCCGAGTGGTAATAATCAGAAAAGCGTTGTCACCCAGTATATTGGGTCCATTGTGCACGTTACGATCGTGTATAACAGTCCGGATGTAACGGCTCCCAATGGTGATGACCGCCGGGGAAAGATCTGGGGGCAACTGGTGCCCTATGGCCTGTCCCCTAATAATTTCGGTACCGCCAAGGAAATGCCATGGCGCGCCGGATCGAACGAAAATACCATCATCAAATTCTCGCACGACGTAACGGTACAGGGCAAACCGCTCGCTGCCGGCGCGTACGGGCTGCACATGATCCCGCGCGAAAATGAGTCATGGACGATTATCTTTTCCAAGAATACCAGTTCCTGGGGAAGTTATTTTTATGATGAAAGCGAAGATGCCCTGCGGGTAGAGGCTACTCCCGAAGCCGCGCCCTACCACGAATGGCTTACTTATGAATTCACTGACCGGCAGCCGGCCGCTGCCACGGTTGCGCTGTTCTGGGAAGAACTCAGTGTGCCTTTTACCATTGAAGTGCCCGATGCTAATGACATCTATCTGACGGCCATGAAAGAAGACCTCCGCGGATCGGCCGGTTTCACCTGGCAGAATCTGGTACAGGCGGCTAGTTTTGCCGTACAAAGCGGATCGGATCTGGAACAGGCCCTGGCCTGGGCCGAATCCGCAGTAAGTGCTCCATTTATCGGTCAGCCCAATTTTACCACACTTTCCACCAAGGCCCAGGTGCTCATGCAAATGGGAAAAGAGCAAGAAGCAATGGCTGCCATGCAGCAGGCAATTGAGCATCCTACCGCTACGTCTTTGCAGATACACAGTTATGGCCGGCAATTGCTCGTTATGGGTAAAAAAGAGGAAGCCCTCAAGGTATTTGAGTACAATTATGATAAATTTGACGGTGCCTGGCCCACTGCAGTCGGCATGGCCCGCGGCCTGTCGGCAGTAGGAGAGTATGCCAAAGCGCTGAAGCACGCCGAAAAGGCAGTCGAACAGGCGCCGGATCAGTTGAATAAAGATGCTATGGTACAGGCGGTAGAGAAATTGAAGAAGAAACAGGATATTAATTGACGGCCGCTTTTTTGACCTTCGGCTACGCTCACGGCTAGCACTGAGCGTAGCCAAAGGGTTCCCCCGAGCGTAGTCGAGGGGAGGCCGTAAAAATAAGATATGCCCATTGTTCCTGAAGCAGTAAGACAGCAGATGTCTTCTGCTGCCCTCAAACCAATCGGTTGGTCTTTAAATATGGTAGCCCGGTTCGATCAGGAACTGGCGGGCGATTGGGCACTGCATCTTTTTTCTCATCCCAGGTCACGGAAAAGCAGCATCCATGCGCAGGAAGTATTAGAGAGTGCGGAACAGATCCGACATCGACTGGATAGCGTAGATCTGGAGGTGCAGCTTTTCCGCTGGCCGGGAAGTGGTCCTGTTGTTTTCCTGGCGCACGGTTGGGAGAGTAATACCAGCCGGTGGCTGCCCCTCATCCAGGCACTGCGTAGCTTTGATTTTCAGGTAATAGGGCTCGACGCACCCGCCCATGGCTTTTCCGGCGGCAAGGAGTTTAATGTTGTATTATACACGCAGGTGTTGAGTGAGTTGCTGGATCGGTACCGGCCGGATATTTTTATTGGCCATTCGGCCGGAGGAATGGCCGGCGTATATCATATCCACCTGGAAAAAAAGGCCCCCTTCCATAAGTTGATCCTTATGTCGGTTCCATACGAACTGGAAGATCTGATGAATACCTTTCGTCAGATTGTGGGAATGAACGACCTGGTCTTTGACGGCCTGAAAGCCTCCTTTGAGGAGCATTTCGGATTCTCAATGGCTGCTTTTTCCATGCCGGAGTTCGTCAAGGATATCGATATTCCCGGCCTGATCATTCACGATAAAGATGATTCCATTGCTCCTTATCACGGTAGCCGGATCGTGCATAAGAACTGGGCACAGTCGGCTTTTTATGGGACCGAGCAATTAGGGCATAGTCTTCCCGGGGAAGAGGTGGTGGCGGCTGTGTTGGATTATTTGAAGTGAGTTGGGTGCGGGTGTGCCACACCCTCTACCTCACTCCGCCTGTTCCCGAAACCCGGACATCGTCTTCCACAAGGTATTCTGCACTACCGGATCCAGTATCCAGCGGGGAGTGGAAGGCTTGCGAAAAGTAAAGGCACAATAAGTTACTTCCGTTGTACCGTTGCCGAGGTCAACGAACGTCCAGCAGGCTTCAAAGTGCTGAATGCGCTCTACATTGGAAACGGCCGGACGGTAATTCGGAAAAGCTTCCACCTTCACCTTAGTGGTCTTTGTATCCGCTTGTTCGATTTTGTACAGTGTGACCAGATCCTGATTTTGCAACGGCCAGGGAAGATCAAATTCCGTATAGCTGTACCAGCTTTTGGGGCCATTTTCGGTAAGAATGTTGAAGGTCTTGGCACCTGCCATCCAGTCGGTAGCGTGCTCCTGGTCTTTGAGCACGGTGGTGAGCTTTTCAGCCGGAGCTGATACTTTGAACGTGGCTTTGATCTCGCGTGCTTTCTGTCCGTTGGATTCGATCCAGCGGGTGAAGATCTGAATGCCGTTCTTGTCAACCTTCAGTTCCCAGTCAGTTGGTTGCGTCTGAGCCTCAACGGAGAAAGACAATGCGATGAAAAAAGAAAGCCAGAGAGAATAATAATTGGAAGAGCCCGGATAAGTTCTGATAGGGATAATTATTTTCATTTGAATTGATTTTGGGATGGAAAATTAGCAAGATTTTTTAACTGGCGGTGATTTATTTTGGATAATTGAAGCTACAGCAAATTCTTAACAGAGGTGATTTCTCGTCGCGATCCGATATATGACAGTGCTTCATACTAGTATATATCAATCCGTAAACCCGGATTGGTAAGTTGTATCTGTTTGGGCAGGATACTTAGTACAGAAGTATGCAACAGTTCAATTACTCCGGATCTTACAAAGTTTTTCCTCACAATCAGACTGACTTCCCGCACGGGTTGAGGAGGAGCAAAAGGTTTAACATGATGCATCTGTTGAGGCGTCATATCCAGCGTGGCCAGCTCGGGAAGTATGGTAATGCCATGTCCCTGTTCCACCAGTCGCTTTAGGGTTTCGATGCTACCGGCCTGATACTCCATCAGTATTTTTTGTTGATGCCGGAGTTCACACAGATTCACAATCTGAGATCGGAAACAATGCCCTTCTTCCAGTAGCCACAGCTCATTGGGATCGATATCTTCCGGTAGTATATAGGTTTTGTCGGATGGTTGAGCAGTGTAGGCCAGAAAGGGCTCGTAAAAAAGGGGGATCTCTCGGATAGTTTCGTCCTGTAGCGGTGTTACCAGGATACCGACATCCAGTTGTCTGGCTTTGAGTTGTTGTACCAATTGCTCGGTGGTGAGTTCGGCTATTTTGAGTTGTATATCCGGATAATCTTTGATAAATTCGGGTAAAAAAGCAGGGAGCAGATACGGCGCGAGCGTAGGAATGATGCCGAGGTGCAAGGGGCCGGTAGTACGCGATTTTTCCTGCAGGATCAGATCTTTCAGCTGACTGGTCTCCCGAAGAATGATCTGCGCCTGATCGATCACTTTCCGCCCGATCTCTGTTGGTTCCACCGGTTGCCGGGATCGGTCAAAAATATTGACCTCCAGCTCATCTTCGAGTTTTTTGATCATCATGCTCAGCGTCGGCTGAGTGACGTGGCACCGCTCCGCCGCTTTTCCAAAGTGTTTCAACTGATCGACTGCGAGGATGTATTCCAGCTGCTGCAGGTTCATTTAGATTGATAGATTTAATCTATGTAAAGATAGATAATATCAGTTTGATCTATTAGTTAAAAAGAACCATATTTGCATAACATTTAGATAAACCTCACTTCTACGGAAGAGCACTATGAACTGACACACGCCCAACATAAAAGGTATATCAACGTCAACCTCCTGCTATTTCACCCAATCCCAACCCTTGTTCACTATTTCGAATAATTGGATTATTATGAAGGGAAAGCCCTTGTGCGTCTATGAGGCACAGGGGCTTTTACCGTTGTGATAAGTTTGCCATTTTCCTTTAAGCCTTCATCACTTTGCGTAGGGCAGTTGCAAATTTTTCCGTCTCTTCTACAGTTCCGGTGCTGATCCGGCACCAATCGGTAAAAGGTGGGAACGGACGCCCCACAATGACACCTTCCTGTCGCATAGCTGCATTGAAAGGACCGATCTCACGCCCGGTATGGAAGAACACGAAATTCGAATGCGATGGGATATAATCCAGTTTCAGATCTTCCAGCACATCGTAGATGATCTTTTTACCCTTTCGATTGTGCTCCAGGCTGAATTCATAGAATTCCTTATCCTTCAGCGCTTCCACCGCCGCAAATATGGCAGGGATACTGGCCCCGGCCATCGTGAGCTGATTCAATCGCATGATGATATCCGGCCGTGCGATCAGGTAACCGATGCGGATACCGGCCAAGCCGTATACTTTGGAAAAAGTACGGGCCACAATAACGTTCTTCCCTTTTTTCACCAGCTCGACCATGGATGGATAGTTGGGCTCGGTAATATAGTCGAAGTAGGCTTCGTCGGCAAAAACCATTGCTTTTTCCGAAACGGTGGAGCAGAAATCACGCATCTTATCGGCGGCGATCAGCGTACCGGTCGGATTGTTCGGATTGCATACAAAGACCAAACCCGTCTGATTGGTAATCCGCTGTTCCATAGCTTCCAGGTCATGACCCAAATCTTTGCCTACCGGCACCATGTGGATATGCCCTCCGGTAGATTCGGCGTAATTGAGAAGGGAAAGGAACGTCGGTTCGGCAGCGATCACTTCCTTCCCGCCACCGTAAACCATTCCGGCTACTTTCAATCCTTCTGTAGAGCCGGCCGTAAGCAAAATGTGGCTGCTGGGTACACCGTGTTTTTCCGCCAACCCATCTTTCAGTGCCTGCTGGTAAGCAAAAGGATAGCGGCAGGCCTCATCGAAAGCATTGGTGATCGCTTCGCGTACCCGTGCGGACGGGCCGTACGGATTTTCATTGGAACTAAGCCGGGCCATGACATCGGATACTGACCCTGTTCTTGGTTTTGCCGGTTGTGGTAGTTGCTCCGCCAATACGGAAGAAGGTGCAAGCAGGCCGAGCGCACTGCCGATACCGGCGGTACGCAGCCATTGACGGCGGTCGAGTTTTTTCATTAGAATGGATTTTTTGTTAATTCAGCTTATGCTAAAGGTAATACATTCTTCTCTCAGATCCCCAAGCGCTCAAACAATTCCTCCCGGTAGGATTTACTCACCCGGAAACTTCGGCCGTTTTTCAGCACCACTTCCACTTCACTGGATCCGTTATGCTGGATCTCTTCCATATAGTGCAGATTGACGATCGTGGAGCGATGGATGCGGATAAAGATCTGCTCATCCAGTTTTTCGGCCATATTGCCGAGCGATTCCCGGAGCAGGTATTTCTTATCTTCGGTATGGATCTCGATATAATAGCCGGATGCTTCGATGTGGACGATGTCTTTCGGTTCCACAAAAGAGATCTTACCGGCTCCTTTGATCGGAATGGTATTCGCAAAGGCCGGTGAGGAATTGGCAGTTTCTCCGGATGTGTGTTGGTGCAGGTAGCTGAGCAAGGACTGGATCTGCTGAGAGTTACCGAAATCCGGGCTGTTGTTTTTACGCAGACTGGCAATGGCTTTGTCAACCGAAAGTTCAAAACGCTCTTCCTTGAAGGGTTTGAGCAGATAATCAAACGCAAAAATATCGAAGGCCTTGATGGCGTACTGATCGTAGGCAGTGACAAAAATAGTCATGGGAAGTGGATGTACCGATACACTTTCCAGTACTTCAAAACCCGTCATATCTTTCATTTGGATATCCAAAAAGATCAGGTCGGGCTTTTCCCTTTCAATGGCATTGATGGCTTCCTCACCGCTTTTGCATTCCTTCAGGACTTCGACATTTTCCCGTTGGTCCAGCAGGTGCCGGATGCGGCGGCGTGCCAATGCTTCATCGTCAATGATCAGGGTACGGATCTTCATCGTAGCGTTGCGTATGGAATGGGACGTGATCGACCACCGGATCAGGGTGTAAGTACTTCACGAACCGCTGATTCTGATGATCTTTTTCGATTAGTCGTTAAGACTACCGGGATCTCAATATAGTTGTTCACCCCTCCGGCTTCACCGGAAGTAACGGAAAATATATGTTGATCGCCGTAAATAGATTGCAGGCGTTGCTTGGTATTCTGGATGCCGGTACCCTTTTCAAAAACTGCCGCAGCTTCCTCGGAGGTGAACCCATGACCGTTATCCTGGATAGTGATCTGCAGGCAATTTTCCAGCCGTTTGATGTAAATATCAACCTTAATGCTGGGATGTCTTCTGGAAAAGCCGTGTTTAATGGAATTCTCCACCAGTGGCTGCAACAGCAGGCTGGGTAATTGTACTCCCTGGAAGTCACCTTCCATATGCATATTCACTTCCAGATCATCGGAAAAACGCGTCTTTTCGATATCGATGTACTTGCTCAGGATTTCGATCTCCTCGTCCAGGTCGATCAGCTGGTTATCCTTGTGGGCCAGTACATGGCGCAGCAGGTCCGCCAGATCCACCGTCATTGATTTGGCCTTTTTGATATCCAGATCCATCAGAGAGGTGATGCTGTTCAGGGTGTTGAACAGAAAGTGAGGATGCAGCTGTGATTTCAACATTTTGAGGCGGGCTTCCAGCAGTTGGTTGGCCATCCTGGACTGGTTGATCTTATTGTCGCGATCCCTTTGCAAATAATAGTAAGCATAGGTGATAATGGTCGTACTCAGATACATCAGGAACAGTTTGTCAAAATTGAGCAAAAACCAGTACACCAGATCGTAATAGATGAATTCTTCTCCGCCGGGGGGCGTCACCAGCTTCATTGCGAAAATGTAGGTGGAATACCACAAAAAAGAAAACACTGCCGCAATGAACATATGGATGGTAATGGTAAGCACCCAGGAGCGTTTTTCCAGTAAAAAGCGGCGGGTTGTTTTAACGATAGCGACCAGAAAGACAAAACCGATGATCCAGGACAGTAGCCGCTCCGTCAGCATATCCTCCAACACAATGGGCAGCCCATCCATTTTATTTCGGGCGTACACCCGAAAAAAGGTAATGATCTGACTCAGTGTAAATACCACCGAGATCACCAGTATCAACCGCAGATCAGACTCCCTTCGTTTTACTTGCGTATCCTGCATATTTTCTTTCCTGATAGTTCCTCAATTTAAGAAACTCTTTCTGCAACTTCCAATTTTAGTCTAAAATTACCACTTCCCGGATATCGGCAAAAATCCTTCGCTGCACCCGCTCCGCCATTCAATGCACCAGATCCGCCGTTCACAGCATTGGCTGGAAAAGTAAACAAATACGTCTTACATTTGGATCAGGAATTCAATGTGGCACTTTTAATCACCTGACAAAGAAGCTTATGAAGGCGGTGAACAACGAAAGTTGTTCACCGTTTCTTTTTTGACGAAGTGACGGAGAAAATGTGGTTTCATTTATTTCCGTCAAACTACGATGACACTTTGCGCCCTTCAAATTTTCTCTTTGCTCCACCAATAGGAGATCGCACCAAGTAACAGGTTTGTTAGCCCCATCGCACTTTCGTACGGTTTGTCGATCACCAGATAAACCAACATCCAGATACTGAATGCAAGATAAATGATCTGTATCCAGGGATAGCCCCAACTTCGGTAGAATTGTTTTTGCCCGCCTCGACGCCGTCCGATAAATACGCCGAAAACAGTAAGGGTGGTGATCAACTGCAGTACAAAACCACTGTAGATCAATACCTGCTCGAATGAACTGGTGAAGACCATGAAAAGACTGA
The DNA here is from genome assembly GCA_020436695.1 of Lewinella sp. Taxonomy (GTDB): domain Bacteria; phylum Bacteroidota; class Bacteroidia; order Chitinophagales; family Saprospiraceae; genus Flavilitoribacter. Next base: position 17,698 of record JAGQXH010000059.1, read on the forward strand.
TGGCCGACTGTAGCCAGGTGGCCCGTACCGGAATGCCGAAGCGATTGTCACGGGCAAAAGACTGCCAGACCCAATAGTCGTTGGCCATTGTCCGGGTCACCCGGGGCCCAACCCAGGTCATGGCACTGATGCCGGCAATGAGCAACATGGCGATCAGCCCGCTGATGAGCCGCCCGCCGTCAGTGCCGAACATCATTTCCGCTACGATCTGACCGACCTCTACATTATTGCGGAGTTGCGCAACTGTAGCCTGCCGGAGAAATGCCCACTGTAGCAGTAAAAATAGTACACTTACCAGTAGCGTACCCCAGATCAATGCCCGGGGCAGATTGCGTTTTGGAGCCCGGATCTCTTCTACGATATAGGCCGCTGCGTTCCAGCCCGAAAAGGCATACATCACGTACACCAGTGCTACCGCGTAACTTGGTGAGAACATTTCTTTTTGCCACCCGGCCGACCAGTCGATAGCATTGTGCGAAGGCTCCATTACGAAAGCGCCGATAATGAAAAATACGACCAGCGCGATCTTTAATAAGGTCAGTACATTCTGGACCCGGCTGCTCTGCCGGATATTGTAGGAATGCACAATGGAAACTGCCATAATGGAAATGGCGGCGATCACTTTACTGGATAGGGGAATAAATGCCACCAGATAAGCTCCCATGGCCATGGCCGATAAGGCTACCGAAGCCGCAAAACCGACCGTAAGGGATACCCAACCCGACAGGTAGCCGATAAATGGATGATACAGTTTGGAAAGGAAGTGATATTCTCCGCCCGATCGGGGAAAGCGGGTACCCAGTTCGGCGTAGCTGAAGGCGCCAAACAGGGAAATAACCCCGCCTATGAGCCACAGCGACAGGATGGTCCAGGTATTGTGCAGGGATTCCAATTGTTTGCCCAGGGTAGTAAATACTCCGGTGCCGATCATATTGGCTATGACAATAGCGGCAGCACTGACCCAGCCGATCTTTTTCATGATCGGAGATTTGGAAGGCCTCTCCCCGGGCCGGACAATCACTTTCTTCGGTAAGGTCCCTTTCACGGCTATAAAGCTACATGCTTTTTGGCGGTGAACGCATTACTGCAACGGGGATTAACGTAAGTATAACAGCCTCGGTGGATGGATGGACTCCCTGCGGTCGACCGTGACGGTTACTCACTACGTTCGTTGGCGGACGACGCGGCTTGCAGTGCGTTTGACGGCCGCAATGCCTACGGCATCGCTGACATAGCAATAGTCATGTCTCAACGTGCATGGATCGCCTCGGATAAACCCTCTCCAACTAAATTAAAAGCCATCACTGTCAAAAAGATCCCCAGGCCGGGAAACAACCCCAGCCACCAGGCATAAGGTGTGGAACGTGCAGTGTAGAGCATCGTTCCCCAGGTAACCTGCTCGGGCGGCACCCCGATACCGATGAAGGAAAGAGAAGCCTCGGTAAGGATGGCCCCTGCAATACCGAAACTCAAAGAGACCAGCACCGGAGTAAGTCCGTTCGGGATGGCGTGACGAAACAGTGCCCGCCAATGGGAATAGCCCAGTGCCCGGGTAGCTTCCATATATTCCAGTTCGCGGATGCGCAGCATCTCTCCCCGCATGAAACGGGCAAGATTGGTCCAGCTCAGCAGGCCGATGATCGCCATTACGTAAAAAATATTCGGCCGGGATACCAGCGCCAGGATGGCCAGCAGCAACAGCAGGGTAGGGATGGATCTTTTGATCTCAATGAGACGCATTACCAACAGGTCTAACGGT